>NZ_JAUBPT010000057.1:0-45623 GCF_036700905.1 Microcoleus sp. S13_C3
TATTTTGGCAAACCGATTCAGTCATGGCATTGTCTAGAATACATAGATGATATTTTTTGTCAATGCGTAAGTCCTATTCTACTTCATCAGGACTTACGTACACCCTCAATATATAGTGTTTTGTAGGGGCAAAACCCACGCCCGGTTGCCCCCATACCTGGGATGATTTCGTAAGTCCTATTCATGTGATTGTTCGCTGTGCGTCGCCATCCCGGACACGGCAGTGCCGTCTCCCTACAGATATCGCGGACAATCAATATGTAATCTATTTGTGATAATTGCTATAAAATAGAAAATACCCCACCCTCCCAACCTCACAAATGCTCGACACAATTCTGCAATTCTTCAAACGACTATTTCAGCGAATATTCGGATACCCAACCCCACCCACCCCGCCGGGAAATACCGCCATCCGCCCAACCCTAACTGACGCGGAATACGAGTCGAAATTCATGGAAATCCTGGAAGGGGTAAATGCCGGCTGGAGTCGAGGAGATGTAGCGGGATTCTTAATCGCAAAACGCCTTAAAGATGGTGAATTGGCGGCTTGGTTGCGACGGTTTGGGCAAAGATTGTTAGAGGGGGAACATGATGAAACCGCTGCTGCGGATGCGGTGGCATCGCTTCAGGAATTGGCGCAGCGGCTGGTATTGTTAGGTAGAATTGGCAGCGGGGAATTGTCAGAGGTGGCGAGGCAAATTGGGCGGGAGATATTGACACGGTTTCCGCTGCCGGAGGTTGAGGAGGAGGATACAAAGGGGAGGGTGATTGAGGCGGTGTTTGTTGGGGATGGTTTGGGTTTTTCTGGGGAAGTGAATCGCAGAGGCGCTGAGGCTGCGGAGGCAGAATCGGAAGTTAATGTAGAGGCGAAAGCGTGGTGCGAGAGAGGGAATGAGCAGTATAATTTAGGAAGATTTGAAGAGGCGATCGCATCTTATAACCAAGCAATTGCTCTCCAACCAGACTATCACGATGCTTTGCACAACCGAGAGGTGGCGCAACGTAAGTTAGGCGACATTAAATAGGCGAACTCGCTTGTATCCATAATTTTGGCTAGGTATTGCGATCGGTATGATAGTATTAAGAATTAAGCCCATTTTTTGTCGCTAATTATTGTAGACTAAAATAGAAGTTGGAGGATTTCAATCCTCACTACCAACTTAATTGGTAAGGTGCACAATCCGCACCATAAAATATGTTTATCCTATGAGGATTAATCCCAAATTCTTCCATCCCAAACCCAAATCGAATGACACAAGTAATCGGCATTGACTTAGGCGGAACCGCAATTAAACTCGGCAGATTTAGCGAAGACGGCATTTGTCACCAATCCTTAACTGTCCCAACCCCTCAACCGGCAACGCCAGAGGCAGTTTTAACTACAATGACCGATGCTATTTTACAACTGAATCCGGTCGAAAATGGTGTAAGTGCGATCGGCATCGGGACTCCAGGCCCCGCAGACGCCGCGGGCCGCATAGCCAGAGTAGCTATTAACCTCAAAAACTGGCATAACGTCCCCCTAGCTGACTGGGTGGAAGCTAAAACCGGACTGCCGACAATATTAGCAAATGATGCCAACTGTGCCGGATTGGGAGAAGCTTGGTTGGGCGCAGGAAGGCACTTTAAAAACCTAATTTTAATAACTTTAGGTACAGGAGTCGGCGGCGCAGTTATCCTAGACGGCAAACTATTTGTAGGTCATCAAGGCGCGGCCGGAGAACTAGGATTGATTACTATAAATCCCGACGGCCCGGAGTGCAACAGCGGCAATCGGGGTTCTTTAGAACAGTACGTTTCGGTGCAAGCAATTCGCCGCGAAACGGGTTTGGAACCGCTAGAATTAGCAAATCTAGCTAAGTCTGGAGATGCCAAAGCTTTAGAATTTTGGCCAAATTACGGGCGCTATCTGGGTATCGGTTTGGCAAGTCTCATTTATATTTTGACGCCGGAAGCTATTATTATCGGCGGTGGAATTAGTGCAGGTGCAGAATTTTTCTTGCCGAAGGTTCGAGAAGAAATTGAGCAACGTGTACTGCCGAGTTCTCGCGAAGATTTGCAGTTATTGGTTGCTGAATTGGGCAATCAAGCAGGCATGGTAGGGGCAGCCAAATTAGCTTGGCAGCTTGTTGAATAGTTAAAATTTAAAAAAACAGCGCATTTTACTGCGCTTTTTTACTAAAATTAGAGTGCAACCTAAGCACTTTAGCTAAAAAAAAATAGAATGAAGGTGAGGAGTTACTAAACATAGTCTCCTTCATTGTTCATGCTTCTAAACTAATGACTAATAACTAATGACTAATGACTAATGACTACTGACTACTGACTACTGACTACTGACTACTGACTAATGACTAATGACTACTGACTACTGACTACTGACTACTGACTAATGACTAATGACTACTGACTACTGACTACTGACTACTGACTACTGACTTCTTCATGGCAGAGATTGTCCAGTCGTATTTTTAATGTATTCCTGAATTTCTTGATAAGTTTCCGGGTTGCTTTGGCGCAGGATAATAATATTAGTTGCGCTGTCAGGCAGGCAAAAGCTTAGCCGACCGTTCTGTTCGCAAGCAAAAGAGCTAATTCGACTCATATCGATCGCAAATTCTTTGCGGTCATAATTAATTTTAATCCACGAACCTCTAGAATTGCGATCGATGGTTTTTTTTAGGTAATCGAGAACTTGCTTGTAAGCCTCAGAATTGCCTTGGGGATTGAGGATAATCGGCTGACTGCTATTAGGCAGCCAAAAGGTGATACGCTTGTTATCCAGTTCGCTAGAAAAAGCACTAATAGTGTCAAGGTCAATTATGTATGTACTTTTCTCATAAGTAATTTTGCTCCAATAAGCCACAAAGCCTCCTCAAACCGGTGTTTCCTGGTATTTTAGGATAATTTGACAACTCCTACCATTTTAGATTTTAGATTGTAGATTTTAGATTGGGCATGACTGATGACTATGGGGGCTGGGAAGTTGCCTAAAGTTACATTTTTTTTTAACTGGTATCACCCTGGAAATCCGTAAAAAGTTAAGTAAAAATATATCAGCATTTTTACCTTCTGTCTTCTGCCTTCTCCCTTGTGGGACTAGCCCCCCAGCCCTAGCATAGGGTTGGGGGGAAGGTTTTTCACTCGTTGAGAATGCTGCCCGATATCTAGTCCGGTAAGTGCGACCCCTATCAAATCCTATTGGTCTGTTGGGTGGGTTTTGTAATGTCGATTGTCGGGGCGATTTGAATATTGTCTACTCGGAACCGCCCCTACAGACATCTAATATATCAGAACTAATCGATCGCACATGATATGAGATCAGTTTGCGACAACTTTCCCAGCCACCAAGTCGCGACCCTCATCTTCTAAAACATCCTGCTTTCCCTGGATGCTAGCGGCCTGGATAAACCCTTGAAACAATGGGTGGGGGGCGCTAGGTCGAGATTGGAATTCGGGGTGAAATTGGCAGGCTATGAAAAAGGGATGGTTGGGAAATTCGATCATTTCTACCAATCGGCCGTCTGGAGATGTACCGGAGACTGCATAACCTGATTCTAAGAAAAGATTGCGGTAGGCGTTGTTAAATTCGTACCGATGGCGGTGTCGCTCGTAAATCACTTCTTTCTGATAAAGTTTGAAAGCTAGCGTGTCTGGGTTGACACGGCACGGATACAAACCCAGTCGCATTGTACCGCCCAAATCGACTACATCTTGCTGTTCTGGCAATAAATTAATTACCGGATTTGCTGTATCTGGGTCAAATTCAGCGCTGTTGGCATCCTTTAGTTGGGCGATGTTGCGCGCCCATTCAATCACAGCACACTGCATCCCCAAACACAAGCCCAAAAATGGAATTTTGTGGTGTTTAGCATATTCGATCGCCGCTATTTTGCCGTCAACTCCCCGAACCCCAAAACCTCCCGGTACAACAATGCCGTTGATACCTTTGAGATAATGATCGAGGTTTCCCGATTCTAAATCTTCTGAGTTAATCCAGTGTAAATTCAGGTCGCAGCCGATCGCAATTGCCGCGTGCCGCAAAGCTTCGACCACCGAAAGATAAGCATCGTTCAACCGCACGTATTTGCCAACTAAAGCAATATCAATTTTGTGATTGGGACTGTAAAGCCTATTGACTAAAGTTTGCCACTGATGCAAATCTGGCTGGCGATGTTCGAGTTGCAGCAAATTGAGGGTTTGTTGGGCCAAACCTTCCTGTTCCATCATCAGGGGTACTTCGTAGATACTTTTAGCATCTTGAGATGTGATGACGCATTCTTCGGGTACGTTGCAGAATTCCGACAATTTCTGTTTCATGCCCAAAGACAGCGGGCGATCGCACCGACAGACTAAAATATCTGGTTGAATGCCGATCGACCGCAATTCCTTCACCGAATGCTGAGTCGGTTTAGTTTTCATCTCCCCAGCCGAAGGAATCCAAGGTATCAGCGTGACGTGCATATACACAACATTTTGCCGGCCCACATCCTTGCGAAACTGGCGAATCGCCTCCAAAAACGGCAAAGATTCAATATCTCCCACCGTTCCGCCGATTTCCGTAATCACGACATCAGGATTGGTATTTTTTGCTACTCGGTGAATTCGATCTTTAATCTCGTTAGTGATGTGCGGAATCACCTGCACCGTGCTCCCCTGATACTCACCGCGGCGTTCTTTGTTAATCACCGCTTGATAAATGGAACCCGTGGTGACGCTATTGAGGCGAGACATGGAAGTATCGGTAAAACGCTCGTAGTGCCCCAAATCCAGGTCAGTTTCCGCACCGTCTTGCGTGACAAAGACTTCTCCGTGCTGAAACGGGCTCAGAGTGCCGGGGTCAACGTTAATATAGGGGTCTAGCTTCAAAATCGAGACAGAATAGTCCCGCGACTTCAATAGGCGGCCCAAGGAAGCACCGACAATTCCCTTGCCGATGCTGGAAACCACGCCGCCAGTCACAAACACAAATTTGCTCATAGGATTTTCGACTTTAGATGCTTCAATGTCAGGTCAGACTCAAATGTGACATAGGTAATCCATAAGGGCAACCACGGGGGATTGCCCCTACACCCATTTGACCCAATTATTGACGATTGTTATGTGCTTGCAACCAAGTTGTCAAATCTGACACACTGGCAAAGTCTAATAGTGCCTCTCCTAGATTCTCTAATTGCTCAGCGGATAACTGAGCGATGCTGGTTTTGAGATCCGGCGACAGCACGCCGACACTGCGCTCCAACTGACGAACAATTAATGTCACTTTTCCTTGTTTGATGCCTTGTTCGATGCCTTGTTCGATGCCTTGTTCGATGCCTTGTTCGATGCCTTGTTCGATGCCTTGTTCAATGCCTTGTCTGATTCCTTGTTCTATCCCGATTCGGGTAGCTTTGGTAATTGCACCGCGCTGGTCTTGAATAAAAATTTCTCGCCTTTCTAAATCCTCCAATTCATCAGGATCGAGATTTGCTTCATTGGCAATTGTAAAAGCTTTGCGGAGTTCCGGTACATTTCCCAACTCTTCCGGCACAGACCTTAACGTCCGAGCGGTTTTCATGAAATATATCCACTTATCAGTCAGAGTCTCTAATTCGGCTAAAGTCTTGTCAAATTTGGGCAATTCAACAAATACAAATTCTAATTCCTCCGCCAAATAATCGACCCGATTGTTTTTTTCTTTGATACAAAATCGCGAAATTACTGTTTCCAGATTCTCAAACATTTGGAAATCTGTAATCGTCAAGGCAATCACGGGATTTAACAGGTTGTAGTTTTCTCCGCTTTTTAATTGCACTGAGTAAGCTTTGGTAGCATTGTATAAAATCCGTTTCTCAAAGGATTCTACATTCAATACCTGCATTTCAATGATCACAGTTTTGCTGCCACCAATTTTTGCTTTAACATCCAAGTAAGTATCTTTGACTCCTTTGATTTTGGGAGCTAAATAAGGGTCAAGAATTTCTAAATCTTCGATAACTGGCTGCGCTTCGTAGAGGATGGCATTTAAGAAGCTAATCAAAATGTCTTTGCTGTCAGCAGAGCCGAAGATTTTTTTAAATGCAAAGTCGGTTTTGGGGTTAATAAAATTCATGGCTTTTTCAATTTATTAGAGATTGAGAGGTTGAGGTTAGAGTTATTTAATTATTTAACTATCATACAATCTTCTAGGTTGGGTTCGCGGACGATCGCCCCAACCGACTTCACCCAAATACAGATGCAAGCCCACAGCAGTCTAGACAAAAGTTCCACTCCCCCATGAGCGCCTGTAGAGTTAATCTAAAATCTAAAATCTAAAATCTACCCTACGCCCTCAGTCATTTTTCCCAAAAAGCTAACTCAGGAACGTTTCGGCAATCGTAAAGTCATGGTAAACAAAGCACCTCAAGTCTGCTAAAAAACAACAGCTATGAAGTTTGTCTGCGTTCTCTCCCCTCAACGGTTGCTTTGTGCTGGTATGGCATTGCTCGCTGCGATCCTCTTCGAGGGCTTCGCTAACGAGTGCGGCGCGTGGCTCGCTCCCAATGGGGCGCGGGCCAAGGCTCTTGGGGAAAATTATTCGTCTGTGGCGCCGAAAATCCTCGCTAGTAACGATGTTAATTGCAATGGCGGACGATCGCCCGAAACTCGATGTCCAGTCGGCGGTTTGTTCGTCAAAACTCCCAACACGACGGCAGAACAAGTCTTTCCTCTCAAGCAGACTGAAGTTAAAGCCAAAATAGCTGGCAATATCTCCCGCGTCGAAGTTGTTCAGAAGTTTGAAAATCCTTTTCCAGAATCTATAGAAGCTGTTTATGTATTTCCTTTGCCCGATGAAGCGGCGGTGGATGATATGGAAATTAAAATAGGCTCACGAATTATTAAAGCTGATATCAAACGCCGCGAGGAAGCTTTGGAAATGTACGAACAAGCCAGAAAGCAAGGCCGGAGTGCAGGTTTGTTGGAACAAGAACGATCCAATATTTTTACTCAGTCTCTGGCTAATATCAAACCGGGAGAAAAAATTGAAGTTACGATTCGCTACACCGAAAGTCTCAAGTTTGTCGGCGGCGATTACGAATTTGTGTTTCCAATGGTGGTAGGGCCGCGCTATATTTCGAGAAATTCGACCCCCCCCAACCCCCCCTTAGTAAGGGGGGGCGATCGTTCTGGTGCCGATCGCATTAACCCGCCTGTCTTGCCTCCGGGAACGCGATCGGGTCACAATATTGCTGTTTCGGTAGAAATAGATGCCGGAGTTGCGATCAGCGATGTCCGCTCTACTTCCCATCAAATTACAACTCACCGCAGCGGCAATATTGTGCAAGTCCAATTAGCCAATTCTGACACAATTCCCAATAAAGATTTAATTTTGCGCTATCGAGTCGCTGGCGAAAATACTCGCGCAACTATTTTGACTCAATCCGACAAGCGGGGCGGTCATTTTGCTACTTATTTAATTCCGGCATTAAACTACCAAACTAATGAAATTGTACCTAAAGATGTCGTGTTTCTGATGGATACTTCCGGTTCTCAAAAGGGCGAACCGCTGGCAAAATCTCAGGAGTTGATGCGCCGCTTTATTCAAGGGCTGAATCCCAACGATACTTTTACTATTATTGATTTTGCCAACACTACGCAAGCGCTTTCAACTACTCCTTTAGCAAATACGCCTGCCAACAGACAAAGTGCTCTTAATTATATCGATAACTTGCAGGCAAACGGTGGTACAGAACTGCTTAACGGCATTCAAGCAGTGATGAATTTTCCGGCGGCGGCTACGGGAAGGTTGCGGAGTATTGTATTAATTACGGACGGTTACATTGGTAATGAAAATGAAGTGCTGGCTCTGGTTCAGCAGAGTCTGAAACCCGGAAATCGACTTTATAGTTTTGGTGTCGGCGGTTCGGTGAATCGGTTTTTGCTCAACCGTTTGGCGGAAGTGGGAAGAGGCACGTCTCAAGTAATTCGTCAAGATGAAGCGTCAGCAGAAGCAGCAGAAAAGTTTTTTAGTCAAATTAATCGTCCGGTATTGACTAATATTCAAGTTAGTTGGGAAGGAATGGGGGAAAAACCGGAGATTTATCCGATCGCACCCCCAGACTTGTTTGCGAGTCAACCGCTAGTTTTGTTTGGCAAAAAGACCGATCGAACTAACGGCAAACTTCGCATCCGCGGCACTCTGGCGGGCGGCAAAGCTTACGAGCAAGTTTTACCTGTTAATTTTGCTCAATCCGGCGGGCGGCAGCGGGAGTCTACTTCAGTCGCCGCAAGCGCTACGGATTTTGGCAATCCGGCGGTAGCTCAACTTTGGGGGCGATCGCGCATTAAAGATTTAATGAATCAAATGTTTGGTGGCGAGACTAAATCTCTGGTGGAAGCTGTGACTAATACTGCCCTGACTTATCGCTTGCTGTCGGAATACACGGCTTTTGTGGCTGTGAGCGAAGAAGTGCGAGTCGAACCGGATGGATCTAGTCGTCGCGTGCAAGTGCCTGTAGAATTGCCGCAGGGTGTCAGCTACGAGGGTATTTTCGAGTCGGGAGGGGAAGAGCCCACTAGGGGCGGCACTCGCAGCGTTACCTCGACTCGCAACTCGGCACCAGTGAGTCCAGCTCCTGCTATGCCGCAGCAGCCCGGTTACGGTGAGTTGCAACGCCCGAAGCCTTTGGCTTCTCGCCTCCAAGTAGTTAGCGCCGAAGGGTTGGATGCAGGGGCGATCGCGGCTTTGACTCAATACCTGCAATCTGTTAATCTCCCGGCGGGGGTTAGCGGTGAAACGGTGTGGGAGTTATTGGTACAAGACGGCCGCGTTGCCAGATTGGCGATCCTCTTCGTTGGCGTAGCCCCCGTAGGGGCGGGCTTCGCTAACGACACTCAACCCTCGACGCTGCAATCAACAGACGCCGTAGAGGCTCTCAAGAGGGCCTTAAGTTCCTGGCAACCTCCTGCAGGATTCAAGGGCACGCTGCGCCTGAAGTTGCGAATAATATCATTTCCGGTTACACCGGAATGATGTTGACGGTTGACGGTTGACAGTTGACAGTCAACAGTGAACAGTCAACAGTGAACTGGAATTTACTATTCCGATGCTAACGGATTTGATATAACGGTCGATCGTTAAGGAATGACTATCTATGTCAAGAAACATTAATTTTTAATTCAAAAATACCGAAACCGGGATCGCTACCGCGTGGAAGATATAAAATCTTTATTAAGAGATTGCCTTTAAACAGAAAGTGATGTTAATGAAATTTATACCGTTTGAGGCAAACGCTAAAACAGTTTCCTTTCTGAAACAGTTTCCTTTCTGAAACAACCTTAACAGTAAAGATTTCTGGATCGAAACCCCCCAATCATAGAAGGTATGATGCCCTATGGAAGTTAGTGAACTGCTCAACAATTACGAAAAAGGAGAAAGAGACTTTACTGGAGCCGACCTCAGCGGGAAAGACCTCAGCGGAGCAATCTTAATCGGAGTCAACCTTTCGCGAGCTAATCTTTCCGGGGCGAACCTCAGTAGAGCGTTTCTTACCAAAGCAACACTCAAAGGTGCACTGCTGCACAGAGCAAATTTAACTTTTGCCAAAATGGGTGAAACCCAACTCTCAGGTGCAGATTTGACAAAAGCTAATTTGAGTGGAGCTTTTTTGGTAAAAGCAAAAATGCCCAAGGTAAAGTTAAGCGGCGCAACTTTAACTGGCGCCAACCTGCGGGGTGCTGTGTTGTGGAATGCCAATTTGTGCAGCGCCGACTTGCAATTAGTTAACTTACTGGGCGCGAATCTGACTGCTGCTAATTTTAAGTGGGCCAACCTTTACGGTGCAAGGCTCAATAGTGCAAAACTTTTTGGAGCTCAATTAACCGGAGTCAGTCTGCGGCGAGCGCAGTTGGCAGGGGTGAATCTCTGCGGTGCAGATTTGAGCGGCGTCAACGTGAGTGAAGCTAAACTAATGGGAGCGAATTTGGAAGGCTCGAATTTGGCGGGGGCGAATTTCAGCGCGGCTCAGTTGCGTGGGGTGAAGTTGGCGGGTGCAAACTTAACCGGGGCTAAGTTGAGGGGAAGTTGTTTGAGAGGGGCAAATCTGAATTGGGCAAAGCTGTGTCAAGCAGATTTGATGGCTGCAGATTTGAGCGAGGCGACGTTAATAGGAGCTAATTTAGATAATGCTTTGTTGGCGGGAGCTATTTTGCCGGAATCTACTAGGCGCTATTTTTCCTTAGCTGGGGCTGGCAGAGTCAATTCTTGGGAAGTTAATGAGATTAACGGTTGATTGTTGACTGATGACTGTTGACTGTTGACCGAAAGCATCCAGGATACAAGCCCTCGGATTCATTCCGAAAGCAGACTCAGGACCCAGAAATAAAAAACCTGTATCCGATGAAACTTGCCCCCGAATTTATCCGTGGGGTCAATGCTTCAATTCTTTAATCTAAAATCTAAAATCTAAAATCTAAAATCGATTGACTGTTGACTGTTCACTGTTCACTGTTCACTGTTCACTGATGACTATGACAATTAATTTTGGGGTGGTGCTGGTAACTGCTGCATCGGAGGCGGAGGCGGAAAATATTGCTAAATCTCTAGTTGAACACAAGCTGGCTGCTTGTGTGAGTTTGTCGCCAATTCGCTCGATTTATAGTTGGCAAGGCGAGATTCATTCCGAGTCAGAGTGGCAGTTGGTGATTAAAACTGATATGGCTAAATTTGAGGCTTTAAAAACAAAAGTTCAGGAACTCCATTCCTATGAAGTTCCCGAAATTATTGCTATTCCTATTATCGCTGGCAGCGATGCTTATCTCAATTGGCTGGGACAATCTTTAAGTTTGTAGTCAAGACTTTAGTCCTAAATTATCCAATGAAGAGGGACGGAATTCCCTACTAAAAATGGTCAGAAACCTAGGAATTATGACTGCTAGGGCCGATGACGCCGATTTTGTGGCGAAAACTTAGTTCGCCGCCGAACCAGCCTGTAATGCCCAGCAAGGTTGCCACGACGATCGATATTGCTAAACCTGTATATACGATCGGCTCAGCCGGATTTCCTTGTCGCAACAGCAAGTTAATCAGGGTAAGTACCATAACCGCCACATTGCCGCCCATGTGCAACCAACCGGCACTGCGATCGCGCACTCTTTTAACTTTGAAAAAATCTAAAAAGCCCGTGATTGCGGCCAAAATCCCCGCAGCAAAACCGACACCCATCAGCCAAACCGAAGCTCTCGCCCAAAACGGATCGCTTGTCAGCCAATAACCGATGTCCGTGCCTGCGGCTCCTACTAAAAAGGCTACCGGAAAGATGACGATGATGGGGTGGATGGGATGGCCTGCAACTGAAAGCGTACTCGTAATGCCGGCGTCGCGATACTCTCTGTCGTCACTTTCAAGAATCGGCGGAATATTGGGATAGGGCGTACTATTTCTGGGATTTGTTTCCATGATTTCTACGATAACTTTTGTACAACAAAGCCGTTTTTATTGGATGGAACTTAATCCCAAACCCGCTCGCCATTTTCGTCAACGCGGGCCTGCCGAATTACGTCAGAAATTTCCTCGGCGTCTTTGACGTGGTGCAGGGCTTTCTTTTCCCCATCCGGTTCTTCTACGATCACATAAGTTGGAACTGTAACTGTATCTCCGGTGATGTCGGGCACGTGGTCTACCGCTAGTTGCTGGGCTTTTTCTTCGATGGTTTGCGGTTCGTCGGAAATGCGATCGCCCGGATTGACCGTGCGCTCCATATCTTTGCCTGGTTTGTCGATACTCATAAAAACCTCTCTGGTATTTCTAATTTTTTGCTGACTCTAATTCCTACTATTGAACGAAAAATATCTCTACGCAAACATCTCCCGACGGGTGGAAGTTTCAGTTAGGGCGATCGCAGGCAGCCTCTTCCTGTAGGTAGAGGTTTTTCGATTGGTGCCGAAAAAACGTAAGCTAAAATCTAAGCATGATATTTTCATTCCCTTTGAGTTGCCCATGAAAAGTTACGATTGGATTGTTGTCGGCGGTGGCATTACGGGTGCGGCACTGAGTTACGAACTGGCAAAAAAAGGTTTTGCTGTGCTGCTTTTGGAACGAGATGCTACCATGCAAAACGCTACTCGTTTTAGTTATGGCGGCTTGGCTTATTGGTCGGGAACGACTGATTTAACTCGGCAATTGTGTCGGGAAGGTATCGAACGCCACCGCAATTTATCAGCCCAATTAGATGCTGATACTGAGTTTCGCGAGTTGGATTTGTTGCTGACAATTGATGCGGGCAATGATGCCGAAAAAGTGGCAGCTAATTACGCGCATTTTGCGATCGTTCCGCAGCTTTTGAGTGTGGCAGAAGCTGGCGAGTTGGAACCTTTGCTGAATAAAAGTGCGATCGCCGGAGCTCTGACTGTGCGTCACGGTCACATTTCGCCGACTGCCACAAATAAAGCTTATTGTCAAGGGTTTCTGCGGTTGGGAGGAACTATAGAATTTGCTGAAGTAATTGGGTTGATCGAAGAGGGAAATCGGATTTCGGGAGTCCAGACGGTACAGGAAAGTTATGCCGGCGAAAATACGGTTATTTGTGCTGGAGGTTGGAGTCGGAGTTTACTGAAGCTGGCTGGTGTTTCTGTGGGAGTTTATTTTACTCGCACGGAGATTTTGGAAACTGCACCTGTGGATTTGAAACTCAGGACTTTGGTGATGCCTGCGGTATTAAAACGTTTTGAATTGGAAGCAGAATCGAGTAGAAATGAGGTGGATTTTCTTTGGGATGAAACGGGTAAAGAGTTGCTGCCGCCGATTTTAGATTCGGGTGCAATTGGGTTTAATGATGGCAGTTTGCGGATCGGGCAATTGTCTCGCACTTTGAGCGATTTGAATGCTAAAGTCGATCGCGAAACCAGCGAAACGGCAATTCGTGCAGGAATCGGCAAGGTTTTGCCCGACTTGGCAGGTTTACCGGCAACTTGGCACGAGTGTATTGTGGCATTTAGCGCTGATAATTTGCCTGTAATGGGGCCGATTGCCGATCGCCCTGGATTGCACGTTTTTTCTGGTTTCAGCAATCCTTTGACTATTGTACCTGCTTTGGCTGAGCGATTTGCGAAGGCGGCGGGGGGAGAAGATAGGGCGATCGAGCTTTTGTCTCCCAATAGATTTGCTTAAAAATGATATCATGTCCGGCCTGATTGAGATTTGTATGAATTTTTTAGGGGCGGGTTCACTAACAATAATTGCCTGTAATCTACAATCTCATAAACCCGCCCCCCCGATACTTTTATCTCCTCTCCGTTGAATTGTCCGCGATGAAATTCTGTCGCGTGGTGGGGGCGGGTTTATGTAGATTGTTAGTCTGGATGATAGATTGTTGGTGAAACCCGCCCCTACAAGTATTGTGCTTATTTTACCGGACATGACTAATGACTACTGACTAATGACTACTAACTAACAAAGGCAGGGCGACAATAAATGTAGTACCTTTGTCGATCGCACTTTCCACACTTATTGTACCGCCGTGCAGGTCAACTATGTGTTTGACAATGCAGAGTCCCAAACCCGATCCTTTAATGTTGCCTACATTAGCACCCCGTTCAAACTGCTGAAATAGTTTTTCTTGATATTCCGGTGTCATCCCAATTCCCTCATCTCGAACGCACAAAATTATTTGCTGGTTGTCGCAGCTTAAGTCTAAACTTACCTTGCCACCGTTTGGAGAATATTTAATGGCGTTTGAAAGCAAATTAGTCAGAAGGTGGTGCAGTAGTTTGGCATCGAGATTGGCGTGCAGCGGATTTGTGTGACTGCGGAAAGTTACGAGGTGTTTGTCGGTGACGATAGGTTGCAGTTCTTCTAAAATAGAATTGCATAAATCCGTGGCATTAATCGGATTTAAATTTAAGGAAATTTTGCCTGCTTCTGCTTTGCTAAGCATTAAAATATCTTCCAGCAGCCCACTCATATTACTGACGGCTTTTTTAATGCGATCGACATTTTTATTGTTAGTTCCGCAGGTGCGATGCAAGTCGCTATCTTCTAGCATTTCAGCAGATAACTGTATAGTAGTTAAAGGAGTGTTTAAATCGTGGTAAGCCATTGAAATAAAGCGCGATCTATTTGCGCTTTTTTCTGCTGCTAATGCCAGTATTTTTTTTAGAGTAACTGCTTCTTGATGTTTGCTCAGTGCTATCTTGATAGTGGCGTGCATTTCTCTTTCTTTAAAAGGTTTGAGCAGGTAGCCATAAGAACCAGTATTTTCGGCTCGCTGCAAAGTTTCGTCGTCGGCATAGGCAGTTGTATAGATAATTGGTATATCTAATTCGTGATTAATTATTGCTGCTGTTTCTATGCCGTCAATGTCGCCTTTGATAACTATATCCATTAAAATTAAATCGGGTCTTAGTTCGCGGGCGCGCTCGATGGCATCCGCTCCTGAAGAAACGATGTCGGCGATTTGATATCCCAATTTTTCTAATTTAGGGGATAAATTTTTAGCAATTAACAGTTCGTCTTCGACAATCAAAATATTAATTGGTTTTTCGACCAAGCTCATATTGTTACAATCTTTGAAAGTAGTTTAACTCGTTAAATTTTAAGTGAAAGGATGTACCAAATTCTCGGAATATTTCGATGGTTCCTTCTAACTGCTCAGTTAAAGTGCAGACAACTTGAAACCCCATCGAGTGAGTTTTCCGAAAATCTAAGTTTTGAGGAAAGCCAATGCCGTTGTCCTTAACTAAGAGGTTAATTTCTTTATCGCCCGTTTGATAGCATTCTACACTAACTGTACCAGTTGTGCCATCAGGAAAAGCGTGTTTTAGGGTATTTGAAACCAATTCATTGGCAATTAAACCGCAGGGAGTAGCGGTTTCAAGATTTAGGGAAATTGGCTCAGCTAATACCTGCAACTGAATTCGGTTGTTGCTAATATTGTAAGAGTGAAACAAGTTACTTACCAAATCTTCGAGATATTCGCCAAAATTAATTTGCGCTAGGTTAGTCGATCGGTACAGTTTTTCGTGAATCAGAGCCATAGAATAAAGGCGATTCTGACTTTCTTCAAACATTTTGCTTACTTGCGGGTCGGCAACTGTGTTCGATTGCAATTCTAACAGACTGGCAACTACGCAGAGGTTGTTTTTGACGCGGTGGTGAATTTCTTTGAGCAAAATTTCTTTTTCTCTGAGAGAGTTTTTCAAATTTGCTTCCGCTTGGAAGCGATCGCTCAGTTCAGCTTGCAGTTGCTGGTAAAGTAGAGATTGCTGAATGGCGATCGCCAATTGATTCACCAACTGCTGAAATAAATTGATTTCCCATTCTTTCCAATCACGAGGGCGATCGCATTGGTGGGCCATCAGCAATCCCCAAAGTTGGCTGTGCTGAATAATCGGCACTACTAACTTTGCCCTAACTTGAATTTTTTTCATAAACTGGGCCACACAAGCTGTAATGCAGGGGTCATCCCGTTCGGAGATCGCAGAAATTCGCCCTTGCAAATAAAGCTGATAAATTTGGGCCGGAAAAGCCTCTTCGGCAAAACATCTATCCACGAGTTGGCTGCATCCTTCTGCCACGGCTTCAGCAATGACTCGGCCGCCGTTTTCGGGTAAAAGTTGATAAACCAAAACTCGATCGGCTAATAATACTTGCTGGAGTTCCGCAACCGTGGTGTTGAGAATTTCCTCTAATTGCAAAGACTGGCGGACACGACGGGCGATCGCCTCCACAAGCCGTTCTTGCTCGAACTGCTGCCGCCTAGCGAGTTCGGCGTGTTTAGAATTGCTGATATCAGCGGCGTAACCAATAATTTCGATCGGAACGCCCATGCTGTCAACCAATAGTTTTAGTTCCGTCCTTAACCAGCGGTAAATTCCGTCTTGGTGTAGAAAACGGTACTCGCAAATGCAATTTTCCCCCTCGCACAACTCAGAAAAATTTACTAGAAAGTGTGGCCGATCTTCAGGGTGAATTCGGCTCGACCAAAACTTAGAATCAGCTAAGAATTCTTGGGGAGCGTAGCCAACGATTGTCTGAACGTTGTCGCTGATGTAAGTAGTACAAAAATCCCCGGTAGGTGCGGCGGTAAAAATTACCGCCGGATTAGAACCCAGTAAAAATTGCAGGCGTTCTTTTAACTGGTGAAATTCGATTTCTGCCCGCTTACGATAACTGATATCTTCGATCGCCCCCATGCTGTAGAGAGGAATGCCCTCGCGATCGCGGATCAGCGTCACCGTCAAGTTTGCCCACATCAGCTCGCCATTCTTCTTAATCAAGCGTTTTTCCCTTTGGAAGCGAGAAATATTGCCACACATTAACTGCTTGACTTCCTCTACATCTGCTTGTAAATCTTCTGGATGCGTGAGTTCACTAAAAGTCATGCTAGCCAACTCCGAATCGCTGTAGCCCAACATCTGGCGGTGAGCTTCATTCACTTTGATGGTGCGGTAGTCGCGCACGCTTGCCAAACCAAGCGCGATGGGAGCATCGTCAAATAAGTTGCGAAACTTTTCCTCGCTCTTTTGCAGTGCAGCTTCTGCGTGTTTGCGAGCGGTAATGTCTCTGGCGACCCACATCACCCGATCGAGCTCCAGTGGCGAAATACTGGCATCAAACCAAAATAATTTGCAGCCAATTTCCATCCTGTATTCAACTCTGTGGGTTTGCCCAGATGCCAATGTTTGGCGAATGTGGCCGAGGGCAAAATTAGCTTCCGCTTCTGGGAAGATTTCGGCGAGGGTTTTGCCCAGCACTTCAGGAGCCGGTTTGTACAGCAGTTCGGGAGCCGTGGGGGCGATTTTGAGGTAGCGACCGCTTGCGTCGAAAACCAGCACGATATCCGTCATGGCATTAAACAGCGCTACCAGTTCGGCTTCGGATTTTTGGAGTTTTTCTTCGGTCAATTTGCGATCGGTAATGTCGGTGTCAGTGCCAGTCAGGCGCAAGGCCTTGCCAGAAGCCGATCGGATCGCGCTGCCGCGGGCAAGTATCCAGCAGGTGCTGCCGTCTTTACGCACCATCCGGTGTTCTACTTCATAAATTTCTGTCAAACCATCGAGATAAGCATTTACTGCTTCGGCGACTGCAACTCGATCGTCGGGATGAACGTGAGATGCCCAATTTTCCATGCAGTTAGGAATCTCTGCGTCTTGATAGCCCAACAAAGCTTTCAAAGACGGAGCAATGTAGATTTCGTCGGTTTCCAAATTCCAGTTCCAAACCCCCACTTTGGCGGCCGATACTGCCATGTCGTAGGATTCAGTGCCCTGCTGAACTCGCACTTCTAACTCTGCATTGAGCTGCTGCAAAGCGATTTCTGCTTGTTTGCGATCCGTGACATCCCGGCCTGCTGCTTGATACTCGACGATTTGTCCGCTGTCGTCGAATATCGCCCGATCGATCCACTGCTGCCAGCGAATTTCCCCGCTCGGCAAAATTACTCGATGTTCGCAGGTAAAAATAGGGTTGTCGGGAGACACAGAAGTATATTGCTGTTGAAAAATTTCTCGGTCTGCTTCTGGCAGCAGCGACATGAAGCATTTGCCGAGTAAGTCGATCGGCTGCAAGCCGAAATAACGGCAGTAAGCTTGATTGACAAAAGTTATTTTACCGTTGGGGAGGTAGCGGCAAATCAGTTCGGTTTGGTCTTCCACAATCGCCAGGTAGCGCGCCTCGCTCTGCCGCATGGCATTTTCGGCATTTTGGCGATCGCTGACTTTTTCTAGTTCACAATTGCCCTCTAACAGTTGGCATTGTTCCTGGAGTTTTGCCACTTCTTGGTGCAGTGCCTCCATCCAGCTATACATTGCTGGACGAATACTTTTTTCGCTGACTATACCTACTAGCTGACCCCGTTCATCTACTATTGGCAAACAATCGATCGAGTATTGACAAAATAGCTTGAATGCGGTAGTAATATTTGTAAATTCTGATTCTTTTAAGACAATTAAATTCCGCGTCATTGCGTCGGCAACTTTCATGCCTTGCCATCCGTATTCGGAGGTGGCTAAGTTCAGCACATCTTCCGCGCTTAGCAGTCCGACTAGCTGATTTTCATCGACAACTAAGACGCAACTAATCGATGCTTTGACAGTTTCGTTTGAGTCGGGAAGTGCAGGGGCATTAGGCAGTGGGCAAGGGTGGCTTGTCCGACGCATCAGGGCGATCGCATCACCGAGGCAAGTTGAGGGCGCAACCGTGGCAGGATGGCGATCGACAGCTTCGTCGGGCGATCGTAAATTGGCCGACAAATTAGCAAGTTCCATTAGTCTTGGTCAAAAAGTATTGCTAATTAACTTTAGCAACACTTTTAGTCATCAGCCAGATGACTGATGACTGATGACCTGCCTTATATTCTGCCAATAAGCAGATAAGTTTTCATTCTCCCTTTGCCTTTAACTTCAATCATTCCTCGCTCCTGAAATAAATATTTGTGTTCTAATAACTTATAAGTAGTTTCGCTGACTTGAATCCGCCAAGGCAAACCCTGAGATTCCATGCGGGAAGCAATATTTACTGTGTCGCCCCACAAATCGTAAATAAACTTTTTGATGCCAATTACTCCGGCAACAACCGGGCCGCTGTGAATGCCGACGCGGATGCTAAAATATTTATTATGGCTAGCATTAAATCTGGCTATTTCTGCTTGCATATCTAGTGCCATTTGGGCGATCGCCTCTGCGTGGTCTGGCCTGGGTTCAGGCAGTCCTCCTACTGCCATGTATGCGTCGCCGATGGTCTTGATTTTCTCTAGGCCGTGCCGTTCGCACAAAAGGTCGAATCCTGAGAAAATCTTATTGAGGAGCTCCACGAGGTCGATCGGATTCATGACGGCAGACAAAGCAGTAAATCCCACAATGTCGGCGAACAAAACAGTCACTTCCGGAAAGTATTCGGCAATAGTAGTTTCGTTTTGCTTGAGGCGTTCTGCTATTGCCTTTGGCAAGATATTTAACAACAGCTTTTCTGATTTTTCTTGTTCTTCCCGCAGGGCATCTTCTGCTTGTTTTCGTTCCGTAATGTCGTGGTAACTCCAGACTCTGCCGATAATTGTATCTCCCAGCCGCTGCGGTTGCGAATAGCGTTCAAAAAATCTGCCGTCTTGAAATTCCAACAAGTCGTAACTTTCGGCTTCGGGCTGCTCGTAAAGCGATTGTATTCTTTCTTCAAATGCTAGGGAGTCTTTGAGTTGGTTCAGCACAAAGGCGATCGTGGTGGCGTCATCTCGCAGTGCCATCACTTCATCAGTTATGCCCCACATTTCCACAAATTGTCGATTGAAAGTGACTATTTTTCCGTTCCTGTCAGTAGCTAAAATACCGTCCGCAGTAGAATCAAAAGTTGCTAGCAGCAGGGACACAGATTTTGCTAGGGCGTCTTCGGCTATTTTTCGTGCAGTAATGTCTCGCAAGATAGCGCGAATCGCTACTAGCGAACCTGCCGCAAATTTACAGCTTATGCTGCCTTCCAGCAAAATTTTTTCATGATATTTAGTAATAAATGTTAGTTCAATAGAGTCGGGATACAGTGTAGTTTCATTGACAGTTTTTTGGATAATAGCTTGATATAATATATCCAGAGAATCTGGCGAACTGTTCGGATGAATGATATCAAAAACCGTCATTTGAGCAATTTCTGCTTCACTGTAGCCCAGAGTTTCCCGCCAAGCCCGATTTACATACAAAAAATGACCATCGGCTCCAATACTTTGGATTAAGTCAGTAGCATTTTCAAATAAGTCTCGCAGTTGTTCTTCGCTTTCCCGCAAAGCTATTTCCGCTTGCTTGCGCTTGATAAATTGACCGATTTGGCTACCGATTGTCGCCATTGTCTGGAGCAATTCTTCATCAAAACACTGCACTTCGCGGCTGAAAAAGGTCATCACCCCCAACACATATCTTGCAGAATTTTCCTGCTCGTAGCCACCCAAAATTGGGAAACCAAAAGCTCCGTGCAGTCCTTCTTCAGCAGCGATTTCTCGGCGCAGACAACTGTCACTTTTTGTGACATCTGCAATCCACTGAGCTGAACCGCTAGCCCAAACGAAACCGGGCAATCCTTCGCCCAACGCACAAGTCATTTGTTTGGTAAATTCGGCAAATTTGGGGATAGAAACTGAGCGTTTTGTCCAACTGGCGACGCACCGAAGCAAATTGGGATCGGAAACCGCAGTTATTCTCTTAGTTTCTGACAGCAGTTTTTCCCCGGATTCTGGCATCCAAAGTTCGACGGTATCCCATCCCAAGCTGTCACAAATTACGGGGAGAATTGCTGCTATAGCTTTTTTGATTGTTTCGGATGCCGACAGGATGCGAGTGGCGACGTACTGAGTTATTTGTCGCTGGCGGGCGCGCTGTCTATCTGTGACATCGCGGCCGATGTACACGAAATCTTGAACGGCGGGCCAAGAGCCAGAAATGCCTTTAATGTCAGTCGAAATCGCCGTACAGGAAAACGAAACTGTTAGCTTTTGTCCGGTTTTTGCCCTGCAAATTACTTCGGCGTGAGTTTGCAATTGTTGAGACTCCTCTTGGCTGACTGCTTGCAAAGAGGAGCCAACAGCAGCAAGAACGTCTATTTGCTGGCCTACTAATTCTGATTCGCTG
Source organism: Microcoleus sp. S13_C3 (assembly GCF_036700905.1). Lineage (NCBI taxonomy): Bacteria > Bacillati > Cyanobacteriota > Cyanophyceae > Oscillatoriales > Microcoleaceae > Microcoleus > Microcoleus sp. S13_C3. The sequence goes on from NZ_JAUBPT010000057.1 coordinate 20,563, forward strand.
TAACCGAACAAATCTTGAGCAGCTTGATTGATTTTTTTAATTTTTCCCGATGCTGTTGTTACCAACAAAACTTCGGCCATTGAACTAATAATTTTTTCAACATAATTATTAGTAGCCGCTAAGGTACTCAATAAAATATCCATTTCATTGGTAGCTTGCACTAGAGTTTGTTCTAAAGCCATCCTGTCGCTTACGTCTTGAAAAAATATAATTAATCTATGATAATTCTCGTCATTGGTGAACGGCACGATATACATATCAAAATAAAGCCGCGAACCATTTTCTAATAGTCGTGTCATTGCTTTTAATTCAAAATTTGGCAAACGTTTTTCAAAAATATCGATTAAAATTTCTTCAGTTCCCACCAATTCTGGAAAGGGAATGCGAACATCGTTGCCGGTGACTACTTCGTCGGGACAGTCGGCAAACCGCTGCACTTGCAGAGAGATTTCTTGGATTAAAAAGTCTTTATCCAGTGCTAGGTACTCCAAGTGGTGGGGAACTAACAGTTTTTTTAACAATGTTTTCATGTGAGATTCTTAGTAGTGAATGCGCCCTGTATATCGAATTATCGAAAATCAATCTATAGCGGTTCTCCATCTTGGTGAGGTATGCCCTATGCCCTATGCCCGCGAGAGCACCTCATGTTACTGAGAAAGGCTATATTTATCTCTGTTTCTGAAATGGAATTCTGACTATAAAGGTAGTGCCTAACCCTATCTCGCTGGAAAATTCGATTTGACCTCCGTGCAAATCTACACACTGCTTGACTATGGATAAACCCAGTCCTGTACCGGGTATTTTTCCGACATTTTTGGCTCGATAATAAGATTCAAAGAGTTGTTCTTGGTCTTCGAGAGGAATGCCAATGCCTGCATCTTTAATTTTAAATATAGCTTCTTCATTATTCTGACAATTTAATTCAAAATAAATATGGCTGTCGAGGGGCGAATACTTGACAGCATTTGACAGCAAATTTGTCAATATGTGCCGCAGCAATTTTGGATCTAGTGCGGGCAACTGTTGCGTTTCCTGCGAGTCGCTATCATCTTTTTTCGCTGGCGTAACTAATTCTTGATAAATAAAGTTAATTGTATGATTTTTTCCATAACTAATTTTAATTGATTCTACTAACTCGCTGCAAAAATTTTTTAAGTCAACTGGTGCGGGATAGAATTCGAGTTTTCCTGCTTCGGCGCTGCTGAGCAACCGCACGTCATCTAATAGCTGAGCCATTTGTTGAGATGCTGATTTAACGTGTTGCAGGTATTGTTGTTTTTCCGCGTGGGTGATTTCGTCGCCGTAGTCTTGGAGGATTTTAGTAGCAAATAATACTGTACTTAAAGGATTGCCGAATTCGTGAGCAATCATCGAGAAAAAACGAGATTTTACCTGTCTGAGTTCTTGCTCTTTTGCCAAAGAGCCGCGAATTTCTATTTCTTGTTGTTTGCGTTCTGTGATGTCCCTGCCTATATAAATGAAATCGTAAAGTCCCTCTAATTCTGTCTGAATTGCCGAACAGGAAAATTCTACCCAAATTTCTTCTCCTGCTTTAGTAGTGCAGACTATTTCGAGTTCTCTACGCAGCTCTTTATGAGACAAAATATAGCGGTGGCGAGCTTGGTAAATTAAGGTTTCTTCTTCTACTATTAAAGACAGGGGGTTGCCGATAAATTCTGCTTCGCTGTACCCAAATAACCATTGGGCAGATTGATTGACTGTTTTGATCGTTCCTAATGTTGTTGTCACCAACAAAGCATCGCCCATCGAACGAATAACTTTATCTATATAATCTTTAGAAGCGGCTAAGGCACTAACCAAAAGATTAGCTTCATTCGCCCTCTGAATCAAGGATTGCTTCATTACCATCTTTTCGGTGGTATCTTCAATCAAAATTAGCAATTTACTTGGCACATCTTGTTGTTCCTCTTCATATTTGATAGCCAACATATCAAAGTATAAAGGGCGGTTCTGGTCTGCAAACCGAGCGATACCTTTGACTTCAAAACCAGGCAGCCGTCCCATAATGATAGACATGAGGATATTTTCAATGCCAATCAGTTCGGGAAAACTCAGGCGAGAATCTGCACCTGGTATCGCGTCGCCCGGAGTATCGGCATAATGCTGCAATTCGCCGGAGGTTTCCTGAATGATGAAATGGTGATTTACTAGAAAATACTGTGTTTGTCGCGGGCCCAACAGCTTTCTTAACAGGGGATTCATACTTTTTCTACCATTGTGTAAGCTAGTTTGTAGAAAATTTCGTCAACGTCTTTGCCTGTTTTAGCAGATGTCGTGCAAACTGCTATTACTTTGTCTTGACCTATCGCATGGGACATTTTCACTAGCAGCGCCAATTTTTCCTCGTCAATCAAGTCTACTTTGTTCAAAGCGACGATAATTGACCCTTTAGGGTTGACTGAAGAATAAAGCTGAATGTGTTCGGAGATTCGCTCAACTGTTTCGGATCGGCTGACATCGGCAACGATTAAAACGCCGCTAGCCCCCTGCAAGTAAGTCGGTGCTATTCCTTTGAATTTTGTATGCCCTTCTAAGTCCCAAATCAGCAACTGTGCAGTCACGTTTTCCCGCTCTTTTACGCCTTCTAATTCTACGTTTTTGCGGGAAATTTTTACTCCCACGGTGGAGAGGTATTGGTCGGTGAATTGCCGATCGACAAAACGGCGGATCAGGCTGGTTTTGCCCACACCAAAATCGCCGATCATACACATTTTTTTAGCTATAGTAACTGACATAATTATTTACTGTTTATGGTGTTAGTTATTGGTTCAAATACCACGCATCTGCTTAAAAGTCGCAGTTGATTGGGTTCCACGTCGGCAGGAGGATGGGGGATGCCAACCGTTTGGAGGCGCTTTGGGTCAGCACCCTGCCGCACTAAAGCATCTCGCACTGCTGCAGCACGCCTCAGCGACAACTGTTGATTTGTAGAAATTTCCCCAGTTCGATCGCTGTGTCCAATTATCTTAATATGTTTTTGAGGATATTGATCCATGAAATTTTTGACACTGGCGATCGTTTCTCCGTATGTTGAGTCTAATGTTGCCGTTCCTTGGTCGAAGTAGATGCGGGTTGTAATTTTCAGCGGATCTAATTTAATTGTGCTAATTACCGATTGAACACCGGGAATTTGCTTCAGGGACTGAGCTATTTTCTGTGCGTCTGCGCCGTCTCTAACGGTACCCTCTACAGTCACTTTACGATCGCCATACCGACTAGAAATAGAAACGCCCTCTCTCTGATTCAAAACAGCGGTAATCCGCTGCACCTCAGCCGCCGTCAAAACTGGATCGGGGGGGACATCTACAGCTATAATTCTATTATCTAATTGCAATTTGGGGGCAGTTGATGCGGCTATTTTTGCAGCTTGTGCCCGCAATTCTTGATTTGGCAACTTTCCGGTTAGCTTTAAAGTTTTGCCATCTACTGCAACATCTAAGCGGTAAACTGCTAATTCGGGAGTGGATGCTAAAGCTGCGATGGCATTTGCTTCGAGGCGGCGCTCAACGCTGCTGCGATACTGATAAATTCCCCAAGGTACTAAGATTAAGCTGAGGGTGGCTAAACTGATCGCCGCTAGGGCGATCGGGGGTTTTGTTGATTTTTCCGTTTGTAGCGGGTCGAATAAAGTTTTTATGCACGGGTGCAGCGACTCCGGTATAGTACCGGGGTCGCCATTAAACTCGTGAATTACTTTAGCATAATTAAGGATGAGATTACTAACTGTTTGCCGCAGTTTGTTGATGAACGACTGTGGCGGTTCTCCTTTAATCACGATGGCCATGTAGCAATATCCCGCTACTTCTAGCATAATTTTTGAGTCGCCGTATTCAATTTGATTTAGTTCGGAAACTTCTCCGGGCTGCACGATGCACTCATTAACAAAGCTGCGAATAGCGGTGAGCATTCCTGCTACCATTTCTGATTCTAACTGGTAGGTTTCTGAGTTTTGAACTTCGGAAATAATCAAGCCTGATGCTTTGTGAATTAAGAATGCTGCTTGGACGGTAAAGGGTACTGATTCTCTGAGGATTAATTCAGCTTCGGAGACTCCTTGTACTTTGGAGCGAATTTTGCGCTGAACTCCTTCGACGCTGAGGGCATTTGACACTTTTTCATTGATTGTCTTGATAGCTTCTGCCATGTATCGGGAAATTGTACTGCCAATTACGGGATAGAGCGCATCCACCATAGAGTCGCGTTCGAGTTCAATTTGGGCTGTAATCGCTTTGCCCATTTCCGGGGCGAGGGCTTGAGCGATCGACTCTTGGTCAAGGCGAATTTGCTCTTTAATTGCCAGACCGATTTCTGGGGCGATCGCCTTAGCAATATCCGCTGGCGAATTCACTATTTGTTGAGCAAGTGCGTCGGGAAGTAACTCAGCTATTGCCGCACTCATTGCCGACTTGTTTTCCTGAGTTTTTGCCCTAATCACTTCGTCAATAATGGGCACGATCGCCTTAACAACTTCTTCTCTGGAATCGGCCACTTTGCGGCTGAGAATTTCTGCGATCCAAGGCAACATCAACTCAATCAACTCTTGGGGCTCGTAGATTTGGTGCTCCAATTTTCCTAATTTATCGTCGATTGTTGCCATCAGGTGGCGCACCCCCGGCAAGTCGTTTTCTGCCAGAAGATTTTTGACTTGCTCGATATCCGACATTTTTGAGCCGAACATCAGATTTTGCAGCCTTTCCATCGCGCTGTCGGCTTCATTTAAATCCTGTTTAATTTGACCTAATATTTCTGCTGGCGGTTCTAGTAAGTTAGGGCTTTCTAGAGTCGAAGCCACCGCAGTATCTAAATATCCCGTTTCTGGTGGATCTGAGACTGTGGAAACTATGGGATTATGGGGAATTTCCGAGGGTTTTGACTCGGTTTCGGGAGGGGAAACATCTTGTAATTGCAGATCGAACTTGTGGGATTTTTGAGCCTGTACGTACTGTAGAGAATCTTTCATTGTCAAGTTAGACAATTCTTCGACAGGCTGTGATTCCTCCTCCAAATCCGGCTGGGCGATCGCGGAAACATCTATAGTTTTAGCTGAGGAATAGTCTTTTTCCAGTTCTGAAGTGTTGAGTTTGTGAGTAGCGAATAGCAAACTTTTGAACTCGTCTGCAACAGGCGGGGAATCGCCAGACTCCGGTTGGCGAGATCCAGTTTCGGGTACACTCGCTGCAACTTCCTCTGGCGCTTGCTCAGAAATACCTAACAAATCCATCAACCCGCCGAGGGCCCCAGCTTGATTATTGTCGCCACTGCTGTCACTTTCTGGCTCTGCATTTTGCTGGTTGGAACCAGCAAAAATTTTGAGATCGGCTAACAGATTCAGCAAGGGTTCTAGCTGGGTTGCTGCATCGGCAGCAGACTCGTCAGGTTGAGAAACAAAACCCTCTAACTCATTGTCGTCAGCCGGATTTTCTTTCGGTAAAGCCATGCGTTATTATCCGTGATGGTGGCGCTCCGGCAACAGAAATTCGTTATTTAACTTATTATCCCCAACGCCTTTAAGTTCGGGTACAAATTCTGTTCCTTTGAGCCTCATGCCGAGTTCAAACAGAATTTCTGCCATGTCGTCTCTAGAAACTTTAACATCTCTGAGCATAGAAAAGCGACGATCGAGCTCTTCAAAAACCTGTGTTTTCAAAGTGCGGGTTTCTTCAGATAGTCGCTCTCTGGTTTGGGAGAGTTCGTCGCGAAGCGAACTGGTTTGATTGTCTATAGCCTCGTCGAGGGCTTCCATGCTGCTGGAAAATTTGCGGTTAATGCGATCGACTTGCTGACGGATATCTGCGCTTTCTTCTTGGGTGTTTGAGGTGAGCGATTTAACTTTCTTTTCTAGCGCATCAACTGCAGCCCTCATTTCTCCTGAAAGAACTGTTCTTACTTGTTCGATGCGAGTTTGCATATCTTGCTGCATCATCGACAAGTCGGAATCTATTTTATCGAAGCGATTGTCGTATTCTCTAAGCTGCGCTCCAAAAATTATATCGCGAATCTGGTCGATATTTCCCAGCCGTTCGCGCATTTCTTCTTTAGTTATTTCGGCCATACTTTTACCTGGAATCTCCGGAAATTGTGAATTTAAGAACTGTGCTAGTGATTTACTACCGTTGTTGGTGGCACTAGCTTTTTTGAGTGGGCGGGCTTTTATTTTTTGAACTCTCACTCCTGCGTCGGGGATGGGATTTTTTAGGGTCTTGACTCTAAATATCCTGAGATTCAAATTTTTGAGCCTGGTCTTGTCACCAAAAATGGCGGTTTGCTATCCTTGCCTTGCACCAAGCTCACAGAAGCGTAGACTTTGCTGCTATAGATCACAGCGCGGTAGATTTTAATGTCTTCTACTGACATCCTCAAGGATATCGCATCTTGACGGTGGCTCATACCACAGCGCTTGAGTCCCGGCAAAAAGCGGGCGGGCTTGCTCCACATCCCATTATATATAATATAGCGGTTCTCAGATAAATGAGGTATACAGAAACCCTGTATTGTCAAGCTTTCCAGGTCAAAATTCGTACCTCACCTTTTTGAGAAAGGCTATATATAACTCAAAAGCTGCACCGATAGCTCGCCGATCGGCTCCCAGGGATGTTGCTTTTGACCAGAAAGCACTTATACAGTCGAACTCTGCCCTCTCTCCCCCTCGAACCCTCTCCTGACGCGATCGCCCTCTAAAAATTCATAGGGCCCGATCGACAGCGACCAGACCCAATAATATGAGAACTTTGTTTTTTCTAACAAACGAGATGTGTTTCCGGTGGAGAACTGTTACTTACTAGGGTTTACAACTTGTGCAGCTTTACTTTTAATCCGCTACCACAATAAGTCTGACTCGACTGCGGTTTGGCTTGACTGCGCGATCGGCAGTTCGCCACTATTCCAAGTTGTGTTCGGTTAATTTCTGCTGCGCCTGGGAATCTAGACCGGAGACACCATGCCTATATCCTCGAACTTTCTTTCTAAATATAGCGACCTCCTTTCTCTTTCTGTCCCGGTGTCTATTATTAAGTTAGCATGGCCTTTCGGAGGAGTAAAGCACTATTTGCAAAACTTGATAGGTCTTTACATTACTAAGTATAATGATATGAATCTCCAAATAGATGTAAGTTAGCACTCACGCACTCCGAACAAAGAAACCGGGTTGTTTCACCGAGATTGAGGATTTTAAGCAAGTATTTTGGTTGAAAAACCCGGTTCCTGGACACCCGTGCGTAAGTCCTATAAATTCTATTGTTGCTACATCTTTACATACTTAACAGTTCTTGTCATGTCTATTTCTCCTAAGTTTCTCAGTGGCAGCCAAATCCGCCAAACATTCCTCGACTTTTATGCCCAGCGGGGACATAAAATCTTGCCGAGTGCTTCTTTGGTACCCGAAGATCCGACTGTGTTGCTGACGATCGCCGGAATGCTACAATTCAAGCCGATATTTCTCGGACAGCGCACCGCCGAATCACCGCGCGCCACGACTTCTCAAAAGTGCATCCGCACCAACGACATCGAAAACGTCGGCCGCACCGCCCGCCACCACACGTTTTTTGAAATGTTGGGTAACTTCAGTTTCGGGGATTATTTCAAGAAACAGGCGATCGCCTGGGCTTGGGAACTTTCCACCGAAGTTTTCGGTTTACCGGCGTCGAATTTGGTTGTTAGTGTTTTCCGAGAAGATGACGAAGCTTTTGCGATTTGGCGCGATGAAATTGGCATTCCGGGCGATCGGATTCAACGCATGGGAGAAGATGACAATTTCTGGCAATCCGGCCCGACTGGCCCCTGTGGCCCGTGTTCCGAGATTTACTATGATTTTCACCCAGAAAGAGGCGACAAGATTGACCTCGAAGATGATACCAGGTTTATTGAATTCTACAACCTGGTTTTCATGCAGTACAATAAAGATGCAGAGGGCAATTTAACACCGCTGCAAAATCAAAATATTGATACTGGCATGGGACTGGAACGGATGGCGCAAATCCTCCAGAAAGTTCCCAATAATTACGAAACAGATTTGATTTTTCCGATCATTCAATCGGCGGCGGAAATTGCCGGGATTGATTACCACAATAGCGATGAAAAAGTCAAGGTTTCGCTGAAAGTAATTGGCGATCATATTCGGGCTGTGGTACACATGATTGCGGACGAAATTCGCGCGTCGAATGTTGGTCGGGGTTACATTTTGCGCCGGTTGATTCGCCGGGTGGTGCGCCACGGGCGACTGATTGGAATTCAAGGCGAATTTACGGTGCGGGTGGCTGAAAGTGCGATCGCCCTTTCGGAAGCTGCTTATCCGAATGTGCGGCAGCGGGAAGCTCAAATTAAGGCGGAATTGGCAAGGGAAGAGGCGCAGTTTCTCAAGACTTTGGAACGCGGAGAGAAGCTGCTGGAGGAAATTGTCGATCGCACAAAACAGCAAACCAACCAACAAATCAGCGGTAAAGATGCTTTCACTCTTTACGATACCTACGGTTTCCCCTTAGAACTGACTCAAGAAATTGCTGAGGAACAGGGAATTACTGTGGATTTGGACGGCTTTGAAGCGGCGATGAAGGAACAGCAAATTCGCGCTAAAGATGCTCGCCAAACAATCGATTTGACCGTGCAGGGTTCTTTAGATAAGTTGGCTGAAACTATCCAAGGAACTGAGTTTGTTGGTTATGCTGAATTGTCGAGTTTAGCTGAGGTGGAAGTTATCTTGGTTGACGGCAAATCTGTGGAGGAAGCAGCCGCAGGCACTGAGGTACAAGTTGTTTTGAACCAAACGCCGTTTTATGCTGAATCCGGCGGACAAATTGGGGATAAAGGTTATTTGAATGGCAGCATTCAGGGAGAGAATGGTGATGGTTTGTTAGTAAGAGTTGATGATGTGAAGAAGGAATCGGATTTCTTCGTGCATTTCGGCTTTGTGGAACGGGGAACCCTGAGAGTGGGCGATAGTATTACTGCGAAAATTGACAACAGCAGCCGCCGCCGAATTCAGGCTAACCACACAGCAACTCACTTATTACAATCAGCTTTGCGAAAAATTGTGGACGATTCGATTTCGCAAGCTGGTTCGCTGGTATCCTCTGAGAGATTGCGGTTTGATTTCAATTCTCCGCGCGCTGTCACAGCAGAAGAGTTGCAGAAAATTGAGGATTTAGTTAATAGTTGGATTGCTGAGGCGCACGCTGCGGTCGTTGCAGAAATGCCGATCGCCCAAGCGAGGGAAAAAGGCGCAACTGCGATGTTTGGCGAGAAGTACGGCGATGTGGTGCGGGTTATCGATTTTCCCGGCGTTTCGATGGAATTGTGCGGCGGGACTCACGTCAGCAATACCGCAGAAATCGGGCTGTTTAAGATTGTTTCCGAAGCGGGGGTAGCGGCGGGAACTCGCAGGATTGAAGCGGTTTCCGGCCAAGCTGTTTTGGACTATTTGAATGTGCGCGATAAGGTGGTGCGCGATTTGGGCGATCGATTTAAGGCGAAGCCTGAAGAATTGCCGAACCGGATTACTAATTTGCAGAATGAGTTGAAGGATACTCAGAAACATTTGGCTGCTGTGAAGTCGGAATTGGCGATCGCGAAATCCGACCAGTTGCTGAGTGCGGCGGAGGATCTCGGCGAATTCAAAATCATTGTAGCTCAATTGGGTGATGTGGATACAGAAGCGCTGAAAACTGCGGCGGAAAGATTGCAGCAAAAGTTAGGAAATGCTGCGGTTGTTTTGGCATCAATTCCTGAACCGGACAAGGTAAGTTTGGTGGCTGCTTTTAGTCCTGAAGTTAATAAGAAAGGATTGCAAGCTGGCAAGTTTATCGGGGGAATTGCTCAAATTTGCGGCGGAAAAGGCGGCGGGCGACCTAATTTGGCGCAAGCTGGGGGACGCGATGCAAGTAAGTTGCAGGAAGCGTTGGAAAGTGCTCGCAATTTGTTAGTTGAAGGGTTGGGTTAATTACTCGTATCAGGTGATTTATGGGAAACTGTAGGGGCGGGTTCACCAACCATAATCGTCAATAATCGACAATCTCGAAAACCCGCCCCCACCCAACCATAAATCACCATGTACATGGTGCTCCTAGGGGCGGGTTCACCAACCATAATCGTCAATAATCGACAATCTCGAAAACCCGCCCCCACCCAACCATAAATCACCATGTACATGGTGCTCCTAGGGGCGGGTTCACCAACCATAATCGTCAATAATCGACAATCTCGAAAACCCGCCCCCACCCAGCGAAAAATACCAACCTACATTTTCCGATGCGATGCAAATTCCAGGTTGATGTGGGCGATCGGTGGTGGGGGGCGGGTTTATCTAGATTGTTGGTATTCGTTAGATATTGTTGGTGGAACCCGCCCCTACAAAATCTGGGTAAAAGTATTGTACAAAAATCCCTGGTTTTTCCCCCGCAATAAATGTACAATATCCCAAACATGGATAGTGCATCGAAAGGGCGATCGCATTTTATCAAGTAGCTAGTGAAGTTTACACCCGCCCTGCTTTCCCGCAACAATGGGCGATGACTCAAAATAATTTGGCAAATGCTTACAAAGATAGAATCAAAGGAGAACGGGGTGAGAATACAGTTGCCGCCGCCATAATCCCGGTTCCGGGCGGGCCAATCACCCGCCCCAGAAAAAGATTAGCCTTAATATTGAGGTACAGACGGGTCTACTTCTTCACTCCAAGCAGTAATTCCGCCCTTAACATTAATCCCCTCAATTCCAGCTTCCTTCAAAATCCCCAAAGCCTTCGCAGAACGTCCGCCCATTTTGCAGTGTGCAATCAAGCGGTGGCCGTTCAACAATTCCTTGACCTTAGCGACACCTGCGCCCTGTTCGATATCCGGCAAAGGAACCAAAACCGACCCAGGAATTTGACAAATTTGATACTCATTGGGATTCCGAACATCCAACAATACAAAATCCTTCGCACCGCTGTCGATTAACTCTTTAAGTTCTGCGACAGTCATCTCAGGAATTTGCGTTTGCTGATTTGCTTCCTGCGCTTTAGCTTGAGGAATGCCGCAGAATTGTTCGTAATCGATTAACTTTTCAATTACCGGGCGCACTGGATTTGGCCGCAGTTTCAATTGCCGGAACGTCATATCTAAGGCATTGTAAAGCAACAGTCTGCCGCTCAAAGTAGTGCCTTGACCCAAGATAATTTTGATAGCTTCCGTTGCTTGGATAGAACCGACAACTCCGCACAAAACGCCTAAAACGCCGCCTTCTGCACAAGAAGGAACCATCCCAGGAGGCGGGGGCTCCGGGTACAAATCGCGATAATTCGGGCCACCTTCGTAGTTGAAAACTGTTGCTTGCCCTTCAAATCGGAAGATGGAACCGTAGACGTTGGGCTTGTTTAAAAGCACGCAAACGTCGTTCATCAAATAGCGAGTAGGGAAGTTGTCCGTCCCGTCGATGATGATATCGTAAGGAGTCGCAATGTCGATCGCATTTTCGGAACTAACGCGAGTTTCGTACAAATCAACTTGACAAAAAGGATTAATTTCTAAAATCCGATTTTTAGCCGACTCAATCTTCGGTTTCCCAACCCAAGAAGTGCCGTGAATTACTTGCCGCTGCAAATTAGAATGGTCTACAACATCAAAGTCTACAATCCCAATGCGGCCAACACCGGCGGCTGCTAAATACAGCAGCAGCGGCGAACCGAGGCCTCCCGTACCGATGCAGAGCACGCTGGCAGCTTTGAGACGCTTCTGCCCATCCAATCCAACTTCTGGCAGGATCAGGTGGCGAGAGTAGCGTTCGTATTCTTGTTTGTTGAGCTGGATCTCCTCCAGATTAGGATTTAGCATGATATTGTGTGTAGCGCAGATTTTGAATTACATCCTATCTGAATCTTTCGCATTTTTACCTGTTTGTTATTTTTACTAATTATTTCTTAATCTCAGTCGGTTCCACTAGGCGAATTTCCTCTGCTTGAAAGTTCCCCTCTCCGTCAAGACTCCAACTGCGGATGTCTTCCCAACAGCCTTGTCGGACGGACACAATAATATAAGAGTATTGGGCCCAGGCCAATGTCCGATCGCACTCTGAGGGCACTGCGGGAGAATCCGTGTGAGAATGATATATACCGATAATATCCAGAGTGCGATCGCGCCCATGTTTCATCGCCCGCAACATATCTTCGGGCTTAATAGCATACCTGCGTCGTTCTGTCAATCCTTTTTCTTCCGGCCAATTCTCCTCTGCTTCCGCACTCCAAGCATTCTCCGTCTGCCAAACTTCTACCAAAGTTTTAACATCGCCAGTAACTCGACCGAGCAACAAACCGCAGCATTCTTCAGGATAAGCGCTTTCGGCGTGGGTACGCATGGATAAAATGTGAGAGTCGGAAAGTGCGATCGGCTGCATAGGATTTTATTGTAGATTTTATTGTAGATTTTATTGTAAAGTGCGATTAAGAGCGGGATAACTACGCTTCACGGGCTTTTTTTAAATTGTGGAACAGGCATCTTGCCTGTTCAATACTGGCTTTTCGGGAGATGTCTATTAATTTGAGGTTGGTGTAGCTGCTTGCAAAACAGTTCTATAAGCAATAACAGATTCAGTTTGGTTAACATATCCTACATATTGACTCAATACAGAAAAGTCTAACTCAGGCAAAAATTCACTGCGGGAAATTAACTCATAACCCGACTCCCGCAAGTGGTAAATAGAAAATTGATCGTTAGCCCAAAACCAGACTTCAGGAACTTGCAAACCGCGATAGACTTCTAGTTTGTCAACTCCACCGCTACTTAGAGCAATTTCGATCGCAATATCAGGGATTTCTGCAAGTGCACCCAAGCAGTAACACTCATCTGGTTCCGCACCCCGTCTCACAGCTTCGCGGCGAAATGTAGCACTACCGTAACCGTTGAGATTAATTAGCCTTTCAACTGCATAGGTTTCTATCAACCGGGCAATAATTGTTTTAAGCCTTTCATGTTCTGGCGAAGTCGTCATAATAATTTCTAACGTTCCTTCCAAGTACGTCATTCTGGGAAATTCATCGACAAACATATCGGAAAGTTGTTCGTATTGCTTCCAAGTCACATCATATAGAATTATGCGCTGTTCAGTCGCTGGATCGAGAGTTTTGGGATCTAAAAGTAGCATAACTAATTACCTGCACTTAAGATATCTCAACGTTAGATTTTTTCGTTTTTTCTCCACTTCTTCTCTGTGTCCTCTGCGGCCTCTGCGGTTCATTAAAAAAGTTCCTATATAAATTTAACGAACCGCGAAGACGCTTATGACACAAAGGAAGAGAAAAGAAGGGGAAAAAGAGTTAATTCAATTAAGAAGGAGTTTGCTGCAACTGGGGCCGCTCATCTGGAACGATCGCACCTTCGACAGGGCACACCTGCAAACAAATGCCGCAGTCAATACAGGTATCAAAATCAATCCAAAACCAATCAGTACCCTTGACATTTTTGCCTGGGCCGGGGTGAATGCAAGCAACGGGACAAGCGCCGACGCAATCAGCAATTCCTTCGCAAATATTCGTAACAATAGTGTGTGCCATAGTGTTCTCACTTCTTCAAATTTGGTGGACGAACTAGAAATAACTTTTCACTTGGAGTGGAATCTAAAGCCTCAGTTTTTCTTCTAATTTCACATTGAAAACCGACGTTACCGAGGTTGATTCGATTTGCCAAGCAGCCCGAACAAATCTTCAGCCACAACTTTGTGACCGTCTTTGTCAAGGTGAACCGTATCAAATTTAATATACATCGGGGCAAAACGACTCTCTTTTTGAGCAATTTGCGATCGCCCGCGGCGCACTCCTTGAGTAGAATCGACATAGGGTAAACCAAGAGACTTACTAATTTCCCCAAGTCGCTTACCCGCATCAATAGTCAGCCGCTGTCTAGGTACTTGCTGTTCGTTATCAGAAAAACCGTCAAAAGCCATAAACCGAGTAGGCAAGTAAACTACAGCCAAAGAGCGACCGTCAGCAGCAACAGAGTCCCGGAGTACGCTCAAATCCGTCTCGAATTGCTTCCAAGCACGTTCGGCGACATCGTTCGGCAAATCTGCCTGCTGCCAACCCAAGGCTAGGGTTGCGCCCAAAGGAACATCCGGTTTCACGTTGTTGTTTGCCAAACCCAGGAAGTACAAGCATTTTTGGGAGTTGATTTTCAGCCAAGACGGGGTAGCGAGAATTTTGAACTGGTTTTTCAGACCCGCCAGCTTGGATTTGGCAATTGGCTCCAGATAAGGGTTTGCAGGCACTGATTTGTCATCGCGACGAAACCAGTTCATCGAGACCAAGTTGTTATCTACCGCCAGTACCACTAAATCTGGCTGGTACTGAGACCACAGGTTGCGGTAAACCGTGTTGATTTCCTTGAGTGAATAACCCTCTAGAGCGCTATTGATGTAGGTTGCCTTAGTACCGTTTTTCTGAAAAATAGTTGCTAGCTGAGCTGGCCAAGTATCTTCAGCAGCAATCCCAGTACCGAAGGTGGTTGAATCTCCCATTCCCAGGATTCGCAATTCGCCTGAAGCTTTTTTAATCGGCACCACAGGGCCACGATTGCCGGGACTGCTAACGGCGATGGGATGACCGCCTGTGAATTCCCGATCGAAAACATTATTGGTATACTCACGAGCAGTCACTTGCAGGAGTCCTTCTAATAATACAACTGCCAACAATACCTTCGACAAATCCAGAGCAATGTAGCGAACTGTGGTTTTTAAATTTGCAATGGCCTTGTCATTAAATATCTGACTCATAATTTTTCAAGCCGATTAGAACTGGAAGTAAAGGAAATTTGAACTTGAGGCACCGGCGAAGGTAAACATCAGCGCGATCGCCATTGCATAAGTAATCCACTTGAGCGAATTTGGGTGGTTTTGTGTCCAACTCATCCATTTTTGCTTCAAATCCCACCATTCAACTAGCAGAAGTGTTGCCATGTAGAACAGCGGCCGATAGTCAAGAGGTATCCGCCCGTCAGCAAAGGTCAATATCCGCTGCAATACTACAATGGCACTGTCCAAATTCGATGCCCGGAAGAATATCCAAGAAGTACATATTAGAAACAAGGTAATCAGCCAGCGGATTACATAGTTCATTTTAGAAGTTGGCTTAGATGAAAGTTTAGTTGCTCGTTCAATGGAGAGCATTGCTCCTTGCAAACCTCCCCAAACAACCCAGTTCCATCCAGCACCGTGCCAGAGGCCTCCCAGCAACATGGTAATCATTAGGTTCGCGTAAGTGCGGAGATTGCCGCCCCGATTCCCGCCTAGAGGAATGTAGAGGTAGTCGCGCAACCAATTTGACAGCGAAATGTGCCACCTGCGCCAGAAATCAGTAATGCTATAGGCTAAATAAGGTTTCTCAAAATTTTTCGGCAGTTCAATTCCCAATAGGCGAGCCGAACCGATCGCAATATCTGAATAACCCGAAAAGTCACAGTAGACTTGAACGGTATAAGCTAATGTACCCAGCACAAGCCCCAGCCCGGAAACATTTTCAGGACTGGCGAAAACTTCGTTAGCTATTGGTGCGATCGAATCAGCTACATAAACTTTTTTCAGCATCCCCCAGAGAATCTGGGCAATACCGCTGCGGATCGCAATCCAGTCTACCGATGACTCACAGGCAAACTGGGGCATGAGAACCTCGGCGCGGACGATCGGCCCAGCCAGCAGGCTAGGGAAGAAAATCACGTACAGCGCTACGTCGAGGATTGACTTTTGAGCCTTGGTAACGCCCTTGTAGACATCGACTATGTAGCTAATTGTTGAGAACGTGTAAAAAGAAATACCTAGAGGTAATAGCAGGTTCAGTTGAGGCCAAAGCCTAAATCCCAACAGCGAATAACTCGAATCTAAAAAGAAGTTTGCGTACTTGAACACAAACAAAGTGCTAATAACTACAGCCAGAAAAGTAATTAAGGCCGTAGTTCGGTTTCTCTGTTGAGTCGAATCGTCGATGATTCGAGCTGTTTTATAAGCCAGCAGGGTATAGCCAACCATTAAAATTGAGTATGGTACGCTCCAAGCCCAATAAAAACAGTAGCTAGCCAATAGCAAAAACCAACGTCGGTAGTGCGGTGTCAGTAAGTAATACACATACACCACAACTACCAGGAATCCTAAAAACAGTGTGGAGTTAAACAGCATTTTTTACTTTTACTCTTCAACTGGAAACTAACGCTCACAATGCTACCACGAACTAAAACCGATAGAGGATCTTACTCAGGGATGCCGAAACCTGGTTTTTGTATCGAAAAACACCATTACAGCCATAAATTTAGGGTAAAAAATCAGTTTTATTAAGTTTTTTGTACAAGGTCTGTTAGAGCCACGGCTCCTCTAATAAGTCGGGGCTCTGGGTGTTCTCTAGCAGCTCTTAATTTACCGTTTCAATTGTTGGCAATCCTTCGGCATTTACCCAAGCAATTTGAGCAATTCGTCGATCGCGCGCGTATTCCCGCGCCGACTCTGCTGTCTCCCGACTCTCCAAATCTATTTCTACCCGAACTAGGTGAGTAGAGTCTCGGAGTTTGCGAGCGTAAGCAAACGCGGCGGCACTAGCTTCAGGAGTTTGAGCCACAACCAACCAGTCGCTAGCTGGCGTCTCCGTGGGCAACTGCCCCTCTGTCAGCAAAACTTGGTGCAAATCTTCAATATTCAGACAAAACCCGATGCCGGGGGAATTTTGCCCTTGGGGGTCGAACAGTCCCAACAGTTGGTCGTAGCGTCCCCCTTGTCCTAAAACTCGCTGTCCTGTCTTGCTACTGCTGACAACTTCAAACACAATTCCAGTGTAGTAGTCAAATGTTTGAATTAAACTCAAATCGAGGTGAATGTGAGATTTGAGATTGGGAATTTTTGACTGGCATTGGTGCAGCAATTCGATCGCCGATTTGAGATTATTTAACGCGGCTTGCTGCGGCAAATCTAAATCCAGCTTGGCAACAATTGGCAACACCTCTTCTGGGCGACCGCGCAAGTCAAATAATAGCAGTGCTCTTTCTCGCAATTCGGTTGACAGCGGCAAAGTTTCCAAGGCAATTCGATCGAGATTGGCGATCGCCCCCCGAACTTTTTGGCGCACGTTTGGCGGAAACGGTTCTAGCAATGTTGCAGTCAAGCCCGCTTCTCCCAAAACCAAATGCCAGTCATCAATTTCCAAGCTCTGCAAGCACTCAGACAGCAGCAGCAGCACTTCCGCATCCGCAACCGCCCCCCCCGCGCCGAGCAGCTCTACCCCAGCTTGATAGAACTCCTGTTGCCCGCCTGAGCCAGTATCTGGGCCTTTGCGGAACACGTTGGCGTTGTAGTAGAGGCGCTGAGGCTGCCAGCGAGTCCCGGCCATCCGCATTGCAGCCGCGCGGGCGATGGATGCTGTCAATTCCGGCCGCAAACCCAGTTCTCCATCCTCGGCGTCTTGCAATTGAATTAAGGTCGATCGGTCGATCGCGCCCCCAGCCATCAAAGTTTCCAGCCTTTCTAGAGTAGAGGTAATAATCCGGTGATAGCCCCAGCGGTGAAAAACCTGCTGTAAGCGCCGTTCGATCGAAATTTTTTGAGCAACGTCAAGGGGCAATAAATCTCTTGCACCCGATGGGGGTTGGTGAACCATATCAATTTTAGATTTTAGACTTTAGATTTTAGATGGGGCTTAGAAGCTTAGCTTTATGGACGGTGTTCAAGTCTAACGAGGCTAGCTTAACATTCGACTTTAACAAATTAAGGTGTCATATTAATTTGAGATTTTAGGTTTTAGATTGCGCCCAGAAGCTTAGCTTTAGGGGAGGCTGTTAAAGTCGAACCAGGCAAGCTTAACATTCGACTTTAACAAATTAAGGCGTCATATCGTTTTCTTTTGCATCGGAATAATTATTTTCCCCGTCAGTGCGATCGTCCCGTTCTTCCTGGAGCACCGGCGATCGCGGGACGATCGCACTGATGGTATAATTCCGATGTCACCGCATTTGATCTCACCAAGTCTTGATTTTTTGCTCTAGCTCACTCCACTGCTGAGCAGTTCACCCGTTTCTAAATATTCAAGACTCACAAATCACAACTTCTCACTTCTTCTTCCCGCCAAACAAACTTGCAAAAAATCCTGGTTTCTCGTCACCTTTTTTGGCTTTTGCGGCAGCTTGTTCCAGCTTTTTCTTAACCTCCAAAGCCGTCGGTTCTTCAGGATTTGATGCCAAAGCTTTGTTCATCTCAAGTTTAGCCATTGTGGCTTGATTTTGTTCAAGGTAACACATTGCTAACATAGCGTGAGCCTTGCTGTGTTTTGGGGCGTTCTTCAGGGCTTCCCTCAACTCCAAACTTGCTTTAGCGTAATTTTTGCTGTCCATAAATCCTTGAGCTCGGCGGCAATAGGCTTCGATCCGCGGGTCATCTTTGGGCGGGGGTAGATTTGGGGGTAGATTTGGGGTTGGGGTTGGAATTGGGGTTGGGGGAATTGGGGTTGGGGGTGGTGGCGGGGTTGCAATGCCAATGCGCTCTTTTCGCAGCAAGTAAACCATGTTAAGTTCGCTAATTTGATCGATCGCCTCTTGCGTTTCCTTAACTGATTCGTACTGCTTGAGAGCGAGTTTGCTAACTGCTGTTTTGTACGCTTCTTCCCAATCTTTAGCGGTAGCTAACTGTTTGGCTGCTTCGCTTTCAATTTGCATTTTCGCCTGTTCTTTAACGACGCGCTTGCCGATGGCTGCTAATAGCAGGCTGTATTCTTTGCGATCGCTTTCCTTAGAGAATTTGTTGTAAGCCGGATTGACTACTTTTGACAAAAATTGGTTAGCCCAATCTTTATCGGCTTGGCTTTCAAAAGAGCAAGTATCCGAATGCAACCGGCGGGCGATTTTCATGTAGCGCTTGCGGATGTCGTTAAACTCGGCGTCTAAGGGAATTCCCAAAATTGCGTGCTGATCAGTAAAGTCATACTTGAACAGCCCTTTTGTCATTTCAAAAGACATAACTTTTACTCTTCCTTTCCTGGCTTTTCACTATTCTTTAATGTAGCTTGAGTCAAGGGGTTCTGACCCCCGTACTACCCCCGATCTCTTGCTGCGGGTAGATTACCCCCAGGAAGATAACGGAGGAACTGCTAGCAGTGCGCCACTGAGTTCGGCGTGTATTTTGCCGTTTGTTGCCAAAATCCGACCTGAGTTCATCTCAAAGGTACTGCCGTCATAAGCTGTAATTTGACCTCCGGCTTCGGAGACGATGACTACACCTGCTGCTACGTCCCAAGGGGCGAGTCCCCGTTCCCAGTATCCGTCCGATCGCCCCATCGCGAGGTGTGCGAGGTCTAGGGATGCGGAACCGCTGCGTCGCACGCCTTGGGTGAGGTGGGTGAGGTGACAGAATTCGGCATAGTTATTGTCTGCTGTTTCGCGCCTATCGTATGCAAAGCCAGTGACTAGCAAGCTGGTTCTCAATTCTGAGATTTGGGAAACTTCGATCGGCGATCGGTTGCAGGTTGCTCCCAATCCTTTGCCTGCCCGAAACAATTCATTATGAAAAGGGTCGTAAATTACTCCTATTTGTGGTATGCCGTCGATTAAAAGTCCGATCGACACGGCCCAAAAAGGATATTGGTGAGCATAATTGGTTGTGCCGTCCAAAGGGTCGATCGCCCACAGGTATTTGCTGCTGGCATCCCCTAATTTGCCGGATTCTTCGGCGAGGATGGCGTGGTCGGGTACGTGGCGGCCGAGAATTTCTAAAATGACGGCTTCTGAGGCTTTATCGGCTTCTGTGACTAAATCGCCCGATCGGCCTTTTTCTTGAATTTTTTCTAATTTTCCGCAGAAAGATTGCAGGACGGAACCGGCGGCTAGGGCTGCTTCGGTGGCTATTTCTAAGAAGTTTTGCAGTTGATTGTCTGTCATTTGTTAGTTGTTAGTTGTCAGTTGTCACTTGTCAGTTGTCAGTTGTTAGTTGTTAGTTGTCAGTTGTCAGTTGTCAGTTGTCAACAATTCCCAACTGACCGAAAGCATCCACGATACCCGCCACGTGATTCATCCGTCCAGAAATAAAAACCTGTACCCGATGAAACTTGCCGAACGTATTTATCGGTGGGGTCAATGCTTCAATCTAAAATCTAAAATCTAAAATCTAAAATCGATTGACTATTTCCGATTTTGCTGGCGGAATTCTGCAGGAGTTTGGCGCAAAGCTCGTTCTGGATTCCACAAGCCTTTACCCATGAGTCTCGCCCATTCTTGAGCGTTCACGAGTCGCTGCTGGTATTTGGTGTTGGGCGATCGCGCTGAGGCCAGGGCATAACCTTCTTTGACTAGCAGTTCGTTGAGCAAAATTTTATCTTGCCACAAGTAGGCTAGTTTGCGATCGAACCGGTCTTTCTGTTCGATGTCTGATTCTAACAATACCTGTTTTCCCCCAGTTAGCTGTTCTAGTCTTTGTTTGGCTGCTTCTCCCCAAGGCTGCTGTTTTAAATCCGGCGCATCAATACCAATCAGCCTGATTTGTTCTAATAAGGCTATTTTGTCGGCTGTACTGATAACTTCGATTGTTTGGCCGCTGATGGCCCTTTCTACTTTGGCGATCGTACCTTGGGGAATTTCTGGTTTTTGGCAGCTAGCTAACAACAGACAAAGGGCGATCGCACATAATCGATAAAGCATGGATAATTGGTAGTTGATTATTTATCAAATTGCCTCACTCTTCATCCAACGGCAAACCGGCTTTAACTTTACCTTTGCCGAAGTAGCGGCCGAACTGCAGTTCGTACACTTCGTCTTCGTCTTGCGTCTCTACCTCGATGTTGGAACGGGGATAGCTGACGCACAGCAGGGCATAACCCTCTTTTTGCAGTTCCACCGAAAGCCCCATTGCTTCTGGCTGGTGCAGTTCCCCCGACTTGACGCGCACCGCACAGGCGGTACAAGCGCCGTTGCGGCAGGAAAATGGCAATTCTACTCCTTGGTTTTCCGCGCTTTGCAGGATGTAGCGGTCTTCGGGTACTCGCACGGTGTGGCGATCGCCTGTCTGTCTGTTATGAATTTTAATTGTGTAAGAGTGAGTCATGGAATTTTAGATTTTAGATTTTAGATTTTAGATTGGGGTTTGGCGGGCAAACTCCTTTAGATGAAGGGGTTTGCGACACAGCTAGGAGAATCCAAGCCCGCTCGTTTGACACCCTACCCACATTAAACAGTAAATTTATGCCGTTACCCCTTCCCAAATCAGATTTGTTCTGCTAATATAGTTTAGCTGTGGCTAAATGAATGAATTTAGCCCTGGAGAGGTGGCCGAGCGGTTGAAGGCGCACGCCTGGAAAGTGTGTTTAGGGCAACTTAACGAGGGTTCGAATCCCTCCCTCTCCGTTAAACAAGCTGTTTAGGCAAAAAAAACAGCTTGCCAAAAAAATCTCTGATCTGAGATAAGTAGTAGGACACAATTAATTACACAAAAATTTGGGCTACAAGCCTTGTCTAGTAAAAAATCAGCAAAAAATCAGTGTGTAATTAATTCTGTCCAATTACTTAAATACTTTGATTAGAGCGATCGCCCTTGAATTCTTTTAGAAAAATCAAGGGCGATCGCTTTTCTAGGGTCAGATGCCTCTGGCATGGGCATCGGGCATCGGGCATGGGTAATAGTTAGTGGTTACTGGTTAGTAGTTTTTCTAATCACAAATAACCAATGCCCTATTCCCAATGCCCAATTTCCAAATTAAATGAACAAGCTAGGTGAGATTTTAAAATAATCGCCTAGTGCCTTAGCTTGTGCCTTGCTAATCGCTCTTTTCCCATTGACAACCTCAGACACCACACCGCTCGATCCAATGATACCTACCAAGTCCGCTTGACGGGTGCCGCTGGATTCCATGATGTGTTGCAAAATCTCATGAGGCTCCGATTCGATCGGATAATTTTCTGTCTCATAAACTTCAATGAGCGTTACTAACAACTTGTATAAAACTCTCTCCTCTGGAGTGAGGTTTTTAGCGAAGGTTAGCCGTTCTGCCACTGCCAGGAAGCGATTGTATTCCTCTTCGGTTTCGATCGCCTTGGGAGCAATTTCTGCAAGCAAGTTGCTATAAGTTGCTCGATCAAAAGTAAGTATCATTTTTCCATTTGTCTTTGTCGTATTCAGCATGGGTTAGGAAATATTTGTAGAAAATAGTTTGAGCCTCGTAGTTGATGCCGACAATCAGGCGATACTTGTTGCCTTTGATATTAAAGACGGTGAAGTTTCCTACTGCTTCGGCATCCCGGAACTCCTTGCGAACCTCCTCCAAATTCTGCCATTTTGCATTCTTGAATTTTTTATGCAAGGTATCAATTTCAGTTTTGACATCGGGATACTGGGCCGCATCATTACGGAGGTTGGAGATCGAGATTAGGTGCATGGGTTTTTGGTTGGTGTCTTTTTTTGTTTGGCATCGATTGCTTTGATCCTTGACTACTATGCTTATCCTCTCATTTTGAGAGGAAATTGTCAAGCCCGATCGAGTAAAAATTCTTTAACCCACTCCAAGTGGGTTTTGTTTGTGTAGGCGCGGTTGGAAACCGCAGGCTTTGTGTTTAATCCCACTCTTCCTCCCCCGACTTGATCCTCATCGTGTAAAAAAGCTTCTAGCAGCGTGGTTCGGGCGATCGCCTCGCAAATCAGAGTCAGCGTTTTAGCAGAGGCTCTACGCACGACAGGGTTGCGGTGATGTGCGAGAGCTTCCAGCAAAAAAAAAGTTGCAAGTTTGCCAATTGAGCCGACAGTTTCGGCTAAACTCAGCCTCACCATTCCCTGCGAATCTCCCATACATTCGACCATCTTTTTGAGCAGTTGGCTGTCGTTGGGATTCAAATTTTAGACGACCATTTGCTCCCTCACCGTTTGCAGCAAAGCGTCGCTTTCTGCTGGCTCAATTGCTGTTTGAATATCAGTCGGGTAATTTTAGATTTTAAATTTTAGATTTTAGATTGAGGTAATTTATATCGAACTTAGCATCAGCGAGGTTTGCCCCTCTGAACGAAGTACCCTCAGCATTTCCAATCTCTCTAACAAGCGCCGAGAAAGACACAAACGCAAACCAAAGATACAGCAGCGACAGAAAACCGAAACACATACCCCAAAACAGTTTGTGAGTGCTCAGAAAAGCGCTCGCCGTTGCACTGAACAAAAAAGCCGCCGCGTAAGTCGCCACACTTCCAGCCGATGCGATCGCCACCTGTGAAAATTGGCTACGAATCCGGGAATTCACAAAAAACATTAACACCCCGCCGATCGACATTCCAGCAAGAGCAGCCTGGGAATTATTATTAGTTGCAGTGCCAGCATAGAAAAATCCCAGCAAAGCTCCTGATAGAATAGCAGAAATTGTTCGTGCCAATCTACCCGCTTTTGAGGTTTTTGGCTGTTTGCTGGCGATCGCCGAAGCGAAGCCAGCAGCGCTCAAAACCCCGTACAGCAACAGAACAAAAGGCCAACTGCCAGAGCCCGGTAATTGTCCTTGAGTTCCCAAAATCAGTCGAGTCAGAACATCGCCCACAACCAAACAAATCGCGATCGCCCCAGCACTCAAAACAGCTATCTGTCGCCGAGAAAGCCCGATTTTCGCACCGATAAAATTCGCACCCGCTAACTGAGCATTTCTAAAATTGCAGCCTCGAACATCCGCACCGCTGAAATCAGCACCGTTAAGAACTTGTCCTTGGAACGATCGATTTCGTAAAATTTGATTGCTAAAATTATTGGAACCCGAATACTTCATATTAGTACAGGATGCTTGAAAATATATAAATCTGTCAGTTTTCCCCTCCCCGATCTCAAATCTAAAATGGTATGAATTATCGACCCACGATCAAACCAATTTGGCATATTCTCGGTCTCGGAATATTGCTCGCACCAATACTACTCTACAACATTCCCTACTTTTTGCGTCCCCAACAAACAAACGAAGCCCGATCGCTCTTTCAGGGAATAGCCTACCGCAGGGAATTTCGGACTAATCCGCGTCCCACCCTAATTCACATTGTTAGCATCGACCTAAAAGCGCCGGGAATAGGAATTTTTGTCACTCCCGGAAACCCAACACCCGATTTAACAGAAACCAATGCCCGCACCGCTACTGAATTCCTGAAAGAATTTAAATTGCAATTAGCAGTCAACGGCAATTTTTTTTATCCCTGCATCGAGGAAGCACCTTGGGATTACTATCCCCGCAGTGGCGATCGAGTAAATAATGTCGGACACGCCATTGCCAAAAGCCAAGCTTATTCTCAACCACATTCAGGCTTTCCCGCCCTTTGTTTTGATGCCAAAAACCGCGCTCAAATAATCGAAAACGGTACTTGTCCTGCGGGAACAGCCTATGCAGTTGCCGGAGATACTTTGCTGGTAAAAAATGGCCAACCCGTAGCACAAAGCCAGAAAGAACGCACACAGGATAAACCCTATCCCCGTGCCGTCGCGGCGATCGACAAAACAGGCGACAAGTTGTGGTTAATTCTGGCAGACGGCAAGCAGAGGCTTTACAGTGAAGGGCTGAAATTGAGCGAAATAACTCATATTTCGATGCAGTTGGGAGCTGAGACAGTGCTAAATTTAGATGGTGGCGGGTCGGTAACTTTTGCAGTAGCATCGCCGTCAGGAGCGAAACTGTTGAATGCTCCGATTCAGAATAAAATACCCATGCAGGAACGTCCAATTTCCAATCATTTAGGATTTTATGCGCGGGATAATTAGGGTTTTAAACTGCGCTTTTTTCTCCGAAATTAGAGGTTAAAAATGATTAGATTCTGCACTGCGTCCCAGCCGCTGCTTGTAAAAAAGCGGCTATTAAAACCTATTCAAAAAAAATCTATAATGCCTCATCATACTCAAATAAATAGGGTATTGATTGCCTTTATTACTAATCCAAAATTTCGCTTAAATAACCACAAAATTTCTTGTTCAGCAGTAAATTTTTTTTAAATCTGCCCAAAATCCGGGAATAATTGCTAAGATTGTAAAGAAACGTAACAAAAAATATATAGGACTTACGCATTGACAAAAAATATCATCTATGTATTCTAGACAATGCCATGACTGAATCGGTTTGCCAAAAT
>NZ_JAUBPT010000058.1:0-45571 GCF_036700905.1 Microcoleus sp. S13_C3
AAACCCGCCCCCACAAGGCGAAAAATATTTCATTTCGAGCGCAGTAAAGGTTAATCTAGATTATCGGTTGTGTGGGGGCGGGTTTATATAAATTGTTTGCGGGTCTCAAATATTATTGGTAAAACCCGCCCCTACAGCCCATCGTAGGGGCGGGTTTCACCAACCATTTATGCTAGAAACCTACCATCTCAAAAACCCGCCCCCACAAGGCGAAAAATATTTCATTTCGAGCGCAGTAAAGGTTAATCTAGATTATCGGTTGTGTGGGGGCGGGTTTATATAAATTGTTTCCGGGTATTAAATATTATTGGTGAACCCGCCCCTACAGGCCATCGTAGGGGCGGGTTTTACCAACCATTTATGTTAGAAACCTACCATCTCAAAAACCCGCCCCGCCCAGCGACAAATCCGCAATTGGTAATATCATCGCAGTTCGGTCGCCCTCACCCTTCCCTCACAAAATCAAACAACCGATGAGCCATTTCTAGCTTGCTGCAAGGTGCTATTTCTACTTGCTTGCCGGCGGCATTAATTAATATTGCTTGATTGGTATTGCTGCCGAAACCTGCACCTATTCGATCGATCGGGTTTGCCGCAATTACATCCAGTTTCTTCGATCGCAATTTCTCCAAAGCAGGCTTGACAATATCCCCAGTTTGTGCTGCAAACCCGATTAATTTTTGGTGCGGCTGTTTCAATTTTCCCAACTCTGCCACAATATCCGCTACCGGTGCCAAAGGCAAACAATTCGGGAGCGATCGCTTCGGCAATTTCTGACTACTGTACTCGGCAGGTCTCACATCCGCTACCGCCGCCGCCATCACCGTCAAATCCGCATCGTGAAAGCATTGCAGCATCGCCTGCCGCATTTCTTCTGCACTCGCAACTGCGATCGCCCGCACACCTGACAGCGGCAATTCGCCCGTTATACTGTGTACCAGCGTCACTGTCGCGCCGCGGTGCTGTGCAGCTTGCGCCAATGCTATACCCATTTTGCCACTGGAAGGATTGCCGATAAACCGCACCGGATCGAGGTGTTCGCGCGTTCCTCCCGCACTGATCAACACCCGAAGACCCGCTAAATCTCGATCGCCCTTGGCATACAACAGCGATTCAATATGAGGCAAAATCTCATAAGGTTCTGCCATCCGGCCGACACCCGCGCGATCGCACGCTAGCATACCCGCCCCCGGATTCGCAGCATGATAGCGCCGATAACTCAACACTTCCCGCCAATTCCGCTGCACCGTCGGCTGTTCCCACATATCCGTATTCATCGCCGGTGCCAGCAAAATTGGGCAAGTAGAAGCTAAGACAGTATTAGTCAGCAAATTATCAGCACAACCCCCCGCCAACTTAGCCAAAGTATTAGCTGTCAGGGGAGCAATTACAAAAACTTCCGCCCATTCTCCCAGTTGAATATGCAGGGGGCGCCCGTGACTTGGTTGCCAAAAATCTTTGTCAGTAAAAGCAGGATGGCGGCAGAGAGTAGCAAAAGTCAAAGGCGTGACAAACTCCCCGGCCGCATCAGTAAGAATAGCTTTAACTTCCGCTCCAGCTTTCGCTAAAGTGGAAACTACTTCGCAAACTTTATAAGTTGCAATCCCGCCGCTAACCCCGATTAAAATTCGTCTGCCTTTCATGTGATTTTTTCATAAAAAAGAATCAAGAAAGAAATCAAGATAAAAACAGACTAAAATCCCTAATTCATCTGTTTAATCTGCAACAAAATATGCTGCTAACTTCTTCCTCAATTCCGTCGAAAATTTTGAGCTAGATTTTTCAGTCTATGCTTCGTCGTAGGCTTCCATATCCAGAAGGTGGAGATAAGGTTCAACCAGCTCCGGCCGCTGAAAAGCAAGCGCTCGCAACAAATGCCAATCATTCAATCCCTCAAAAGGATCTGTATAATCGTCAACTTCCAAACGGACAGCCAATTCTGCCACGTCCTGAGAAGTAAGTACAGCTATATCGCGCGATGCTTTGGTTAAAGTTTTCATTTTTTTCCCCTGCCCGAGACTTCCGCCATACTATATACTAAACCTTTAATCAGATTTCGACACAGTTTCTACAACAAAACTTCGCATTTCCTCTATAACTTCCGGCAGAATCTCGTGTCCCATGTTAAATTCTCGATACTGCACCGCAGATCCCCAAGCCGTCAAAGTCTCGCGCGATCGCACAGCAGCACTAACGGGAACAATAGTATCTTGAGTACCGTGTACGATTAAAACAGGTGGCAAAACACTCCCAGCAACTGGCGAAATCTGGTGTAAATAACCGCTCAGACAAATTAAACCAGCTAGGGGCAAAGTCAATCCCACATCTAGAGTCATCGCTCCGCCTTGAGAAAAGCCACCTAAAATCGTGCGAGACAAAGGCACGCCCGTGCTGCTTTCCAAAGACAGCAAAAATTCCCTCAGCAATTGCCGGCTTTCTACCAATCCCTGAGCGTCTTTGCTTTGAAGGTTATACCACGCTTTGCCACTCATTACCTGGGGATGGGGAAAGGGGGCATCGGGAAACACAAACTGATAATCCGGCAAATTGAAAAAGGGTGCTAAGGAAGTCAAATCCCGAGCATTAGCACCCCATCCATGCAAAGCGACCATCAAAGCGACAGGTTTGCGATCCGTTGTGGGCGGAATGCTAATAGATTGTAAAGACATCGTAGTTAATAATTGGTAATTTGGCCTTGCTACAATTATAAATTGTTACGACTGGTAAAACCCCAGATATTTGTTTTCGGTAATATTCCACTGGGAATTAGCACGCGCTTGCTAATAACTATAATAGTTGACTGTTGACTGTTAACTGTTGACTGTTGACTGTTAACCGTTGAAAGTAGAGTGCGACATCGCGCCTTTCCAAAGTAGAGTGCGGATAGTTCACCTTTTCTAAACAGGAATTAGGGAGCATCTCCTATTTGTAAAAACACTTCTGCTGGCTCCTTCTTTCTGCCTCCTTTCCTCCTGCCTCCTGCCTCCTGCCTCCTGCCTCCTGCCTCCTGCCTTCTGCCCCCTGCCCCCTCCTTCCTTCTGCCTCCTTTCTTCTGCCTCCTTTCTTCTTCCTCTTTCCTCCTGCCTCCTGCCTTCTGCCCCCTGCCCCCTGCCCCCTCCTGCCTTCTGCCCCCTGCCCCCTCATGCCTCCTGCCTCCTGTCTCCTGTCTCCAATTTATAGCTGGGCTGCTTTCATTGAGATGTTCCCCGCAACACTCCGCTAGAAGCGAGATTTGTTCCGCTAATTCCAATTGACCGAAAGCATCCAGGATACCCGCCACGTGATTCATCCGTCCAGAAATAAAAAACCTGTATCCGATGAAACTTGCCGAACGTATTTATCCGTGGGGTCGCCTCTAAAATCTAAAATCTAAAATCTAAAATCGATTGGCACCTACCGCAGGTAAAACCTTAGAAACAGATTGCTTAGGCTGTTGTCGCACCGGCACCTCAATCCAGAATTCAGTTCCCTCTCCCGGAGCCGATACGCACCTGAGCGAACCTTGATGTTTGTCCACTATTTGATAGCCGATCGACAATCCCAAGCCAGTACCTTTGCCTACAGGCTTGGTAGTAAAAAATGGATCAAACAAACGTTTTTGTACATTCTCCGTCATGCCCGTTCCATTGTCAGCGATTCGCACGCATACACAATTAGAAGTTAAAAGTTCAGTGCGAATCCGAATAGTAGGTAAAAAGGCAGAATTCGAGGCGTTGTTTTCGAGCATTTTTGGATTTTCTTCATCAGATAAAACATCAATAGCATTGCTTAAAACATTCATAAATACCTGATTTAATTGTCCCGCCCAGCACTCTACTAATGGCAAATTTCCGTATTCTTTGATGAGTTTAATGCCAGGAAAATCAGCTTTTGGTTTCAGCCGACTATCCAAAATCATCAAGGTGCTGTCAATGCCTTGGTGAATGTCAACCGACTTCATTTCAGCTTCATCCAAGCGCGAAAAATTCCGCAGAGAAAGCACGATCTGGCTGATACGTTCAGCTCCCATATTCATAGATTTTAGGATTTTAGGCAAGTCTTCACTGATAAACTCCAAATCAATATCTTTTAGTTTTGCTTGCACTTCTGGCGTTGGGTTCGGATATTGCTGCTGGTATATTTCCACAAGTTCGAGCAAGTCTCTAGTATATGCGCCTGTATGGATCAGGTTGCCAGAGATGAAGTTGACAGGATTGTTAATTTCGTGGGCAACTCCAGCCACCAACTGCCCCAAGCTGGACATCTTTTCAGTTTGGATGAGTTTAAATTGAGCTGCCTGCAAATTTTTTAGTGCTGTTTCTAGTTCAGCGGTGCGCTGTTTTAGTTGAATTGTACGATCGTACACTTGCTGTTCTACTTTTGCAGTACGTTCTAGAGACATCAACAGGTAAATCGTCAAGCTGCCAGTCATCAATAGCCCGATCGCACAAATTGCCAGCGAACCCTGATACGTCCTCATACTGTTGTACCCCTTTCCAGGCAAAACTAGCAGCCTCCACTGGCGGTCTGCTACGTTAAATAAGCGAGTGCAAGCACTAGGATTTTTACAGATTTTTCCCCGGATATTAGTTAACTCTGGCTTTTCGTGTTTTGGGTTATCTATCAACTGCTTAGCTTGTGAGTCGTAGCGCACCAGAAAGCGTTCTTTCTCTATAGCAGAGTCGTCATAGAGGTAAAAATTAATCTTGTCTAAATTTAGCGATTCTAAAGAGGAATCGACCATACTGGTGATCTGAAACAGACCCGCAATAACTCCCATTAGGTTTGGGCGGCCCTTGACCGAGTTATCAGCAGAAGTTGTGCGGCGGGGTACTGGTAGAAATACTTGCAATCCCGGTTGATTGTTGCTGACTAATCTAATTCGCGCGGAAGCGGCTATTTTCCCGGTATTCACCGATTTCTCTAAAGCTGTTTTGCGATCGGGGCTGGAGGCAACATCAAAACCGATCACTTTGTTATCTTCTTCTAATGCTTCTCTGTAAATAATGGGAAAGTATTCCGATCGCACTTTTGCTTTGACCTGCTTTTTGTCAGGAGTTCGTTCGTAAATTTGAAATGTCGGAAAACCTTCGGCTCGAATTGTCTTTTCGTAAGCTGCTTTTTGGGCAGCCGGCACGCGCCGAATCCAGTTAACAGAATGTATAGCAGTATTTCGGGCAAGTGCAGGTTGAGCGAATTGCTTAAAATCTTCTCTGGTAACTTCAGTAGATGCCCTG
Organism: Microcoleus sp. S13_C3; assembly: GCF_036700905.1. Lineage (NCBI taxonomy): Bacteria > Bacillati > Cyanobacteriota > Cyanophyceae > Oscillatoriales > Microcoleaceae > Microcoleus > Microcoleus sp. S13_C3. Next base: position 5,217 of record NZ_JAUBPT010000058.1, read on the forward strand.
TAGAATGCTTCCAGTGAGTACAGAACTTCTAAATTTTTGTTGATGCTTTGCTGCAATGTCACATTCAGGCGATCGGCTTGCTGATGAAATTCAGCTTGCATTCGTTGGTGTTCCGAATGCCACACAACGGCTGCTGCTGCCAAGGACAAACTCGTACCGGTGCAAAGAGTCAGCGCTGCTGGAATGTAACGACGGTGCGACTGTAAACTTTCGGTCAGCGAATTAAACCAATTGCTCGCAACATTCATATTCCACACCTTCTGCCACCGGAGTGCAATTCGTTTAAGGACTTGTGAAATTCCTTGATAGCACGATCGACAGCGCACAAACAAGATTGTCTAAAAACTTACGATCGCAGCAATAGGACTTACCCTGAGAAACCCAATTTCTATGAAAATATTGGTGTGGTAACGAGAAATATCGGGAGAAACCGGGTTTCTTAGCAAGAGTGCATCCACGACTGAGGGATTGCGACCAATTGTAACTAAGTGTAACGAACTCTGTTCCAATCTCGGCGTTCCCAACTTCCTGCCCCGGAAGAACCGGGGAACAAGAAAAAGCCTTGATCTGGTGGGGCGGGTACTCAATACCCGCCCCACAAAGCCAACTTAAAGGTGGAACCGCTTACAAAACAGTCCCTATTTCCTTCAAATAAACCCGTGTAAACGGTTCATCATCCCCCAGAGTATACTGTTCGATCAATCCCTGGCGGCGAATAGAAATACTATTTCCTTCCCTCACCACAACAGTATCGTCATCAGTGCTTTCTCTGACCAACATCATCTCAGTTTCCCCCGGATTGTCCAGCACCACCATATTGCTGCCCCGATAAAACATTCCCTCAGCTTCCAAAATATCTTCTGGATATTCAGCAATTAACAAATCGAGCTTGGGATTCCGCAGCAAACTTTGCAAGTTGAGATGGTAATTCTTATTCAAAACTTTTTCAGAACGGTTAACAAAAAGTCCACCGCGGCAAACAGCACCGATTGTCCAATCGGGATGCTGCAACAGAATATGGTCGATGGTTTCTTGTAGGTCATGTACCGAAATTATGTTGAAAGTAATAATCGGAATTCTGGCTGATTTTCCCGATTCAAAGAAAGTTTCGATAATATGCGAAGGCACATCAACCCCTTCGCCGACAGCGGGGTTGAGGTGCATAAAAATTCCCGGCGCGGCATTGATCTCGATAATCCCAAAATTGCCTGTTTTCCAAGATTGGGCGAGAGTTTCTGTTATCACATCAATCCCCAAACAAGTTAACCGAAAATGTAGGGCGATATCTTGAGCCAAAACAATGTTATCCGGGTGAATAGTGCTCGTAGCGTCGATGCTGACGCCGCCTGCGGAAAGATTAGCGACTTTGCGTAGATACACAGTGCGATCGCTACTTGGCACACTATCCAATGACAGCCCTTGTTCTGCCAGATACATTTCCATCGCTTCGTCGGACTGAATTTTGCTCATCGCCGAAGTTGGCGTATCCAAACGTTCTGGTTTGCGGTTTTCACGGCGGATCAATTCGCGAATTGTTGAGTCGCCATCACCTGTTACCCAAGCGGGTCGGCGTTCAGTTGCAGAAACAAATTTGCCGTCAACGCACAGCAGCCTAAAATCCGATCCTTTGATGCTGTTTTCCACAATTACTCGTACCGGGTCTGTTTCGGGAATGGCCTTAACTGCTCTTTTAAAAGCCGCCTGCAATTCCTCTGCCTCCCGGACATCTGCTGTTACGCCAATTCCTTTATGACCGATTACTGGTTTGATAGCAACTGGGTAGCCAATTTCTCTAGCAACTGCTAGAGCTCCGTTTTCTGTGGAGACGATATCGCCTTTGGGAACAGGAAATCCTAATGTAGCGAGAAAAGCTTTACAATCGTCTTTGCGCGTGGTAAAATCTGAGTCTAAGTGGCTGTCACAATCAAAGGTAGTTGCAGAGCCGCGAACCAGTTTTTTACCGTACCCATATTGCATTAGTCCTTCATCCCACAAATAAAATGCGGGAATGCCTTTTTGGGATGCCGATCGCATTAACGAATAAACTGTCGGGCCTCCGTAAACTGACTGCCGGAACATATTTTGCAGCGCGCCCATTTGTGCTTCCAAGGGAAAGTTTTGATTTTGATTGATGGCTTCAAACCAATCCCAAACTGCGTAAACTACGGCTCTCGCGGTGCGGGCGTGAAGTGCTTCTATGCTGATTCTGTTAAACTGAGAAAACGGCTTGATGTTCCAATGTTGGAAGTGCAAACCCATGTCGAGTTTGGCTACTTCTGAGGCGGTACGGCCGAACAGTTGGGCATGGTTCGAGAAAGTTTCGTGCAGCAGTTGCGGGTAGCGATCGCCAATAATTTCCTGGTAATGTGCGATCGGCAAAGGTTCGCTCGCCCCCGTCACCGCTAAATCAAAAACTAAAGCTGCTGTTCCTAAATAAGGGTTAGGCCCCATATAGTGTTTGAAGTTGAAAACATCAAAAATATCGGTTTTTCGAGCATTGACGCGGGCTGTTTCGGTACTTGTTTCTTGCAGCATTTTCTAACCTCCTTTGAGCTAATTTTTTACGGTAACTTTATAGTCGGTGCATGGGATACTACCTGCGGGCATAGATATTCCAGCAGTGAGATAAATACTCCGACCCATTCTGCCTTCAGTATGGCCCGATAGGGGGAGTGGGAGAGATGGGGAGATGGGGGGAGGGGGAGAGGGTGAGAGTGGGAAAATATTCCTTCTTCCTTCAACATCTGACTAAGTATTGATGACTAAGCATTGGTAACTAGGCATTGCTAACTAAGCACTTATGACTAATGACTACTTCTTTCCCCCCTCGCAAAAAAAAGCTATAACTTTTGAGAGGTACACTCTGTACTTATAATTGTTTATGACAGTGAAAGAAAATTTAAGAGGCAGCAAATTATGAAGATCGCACAAACTGCTCTCAGGGAAAAAGTTCACCACCTAGCTGAGGAAGCATTTCACCGGAAGCTAATTTCTGGCTACGGTGATGGTCAAAACAGCAACGAATATCAGATTGTCTGGAACGGCAAACCCAGACACCTACCTTTAGAACGGGCGAGTACCATATTGAGCAATTTGATCGAGCGATCGCACTAACGGGCGATCGGGCTAATTGAGGACTTACGCTCATCAACCGGATTTCTACGAGCAATCAGAGGAGGATTAGCGAAGAATCGGATCAGAAACCGGATCGATCACCGCGCGCGCGTGGGCCCTGTAATTTAAGCTCATTTGTTGACCCCCCCTATCTCCTGTTAGGGGGGTAAGTTTGTTTCGTGGATTATCGAGGATGAGTAAACTCCCATATCACCCTTGCTGTGTGCGTTCTAGAGTGGTAGAAGTCTGAGAGGTTTTTGGTATCTAGATATACCTTTTGGCGGTTTTCGGAAAAAAGAAGTTTGTGTTTTAGTGAAATTAAATAAATTAACAGTGGAGATAATATGGCGAGCAGCGAAATTCAGGGGAAGTTGCTAATTATTGGTGGCGCGGAAGACAAAGAGGGGGACTGCAAAATTCTGCGGGAATTCTTGCGCTGCGCCGGAGGGACTAAAGCCCGCATTGTAGTGATGACGGCTGCAACAAGCCTGCCGGGAGAAGTAGGAGATAATTACATCCGAGTGTTTGAGCGGCTTGGCGCTGAAGATGTGCGAGTTGTTGACACCCAGAGACCCGAAGAGGCCCGCAATCCAGAGTATTTAGAAGCGATCGAACAAGCCACTGGCATATTCTTTACCGGCGGAGATCAAGCGCGGATTATTAGCTGCTTGAAAGACACCAAACTCGACGCAGCTATGCACAAACGCTTCTCTGAAGGGATTATCATTGGGGGCACCAGTGCCGGCGCGGCGATGATGCCAGACATGATGATTATTGAAGGAGACTCGGAGACAAATCCCCGCGTTGATGTGGTAGCAATGGGCCCGGGAATGGGTTTCCTTCCAGGAGTTGTCATCGACCAGCATTTCGCCCAGCGAGGTCGTCTGGGACGCTTAGTTTCCGCACTCTTGCTGCAACCTGCCGTGTTGGGATTTGGTATTGACGAAAATACAGCTATTTTAGTCCACGGTGACGAGTTGGAAGTCATTGGCGAAAGCGCTGTAACTGTCATCGACGAGTCGGAAAAACTCCACGACAATGTAGATGGACTTTTGAAGGATGAGGCTTTAGCGATTTGCGGCGCCAAGTTGCACATCCTCCCCCACGGATACCGGTTTAACTTGAGAACTCGCCAGCCGGTGCTCCATAACCTAGCAACTACAGCAGACAGAGAAAGGGCGATCGCCTAATTTACTTGCAACTGGCAAACATCTTAAAATTATGTAATACCAATTTTTTATGAGGTTGCATAGAATCCGATCCCCCCTAGCCCCCCTTAAGAAGGGGGGGACAAGATTCTTCTCAAAGTCCCCCTTGTTAAGGGGGATTTAGGGGGATCGAGATATGTACAACTTCACATTAAATTGGTATAAGGTCAGCACTGCACACCTTACCCATTCTACCAAGTAGGATGGTTAAAAACCCAGTTGCTCTCTCCAAAAGTAATAAAAAGAAGAGGATTTTACCTCTTCTTTTATTGCTGCGGTATCGGGTTTTTTAAGCACTTTTCTGTTCGCCAAAAATCGACTGCTGCCCTTCTGCAGTCGATATTAAATTCCACCCTTGAACTCTCAGCTTTTGATATGTTGCCCATCCCTTAGAACCACCTGGTTCCCGGTAGTCGGATACAGCGAACTGCGGAAAAGCTGTATAAGGCCGCCACCCCTGACGGGCATCGGTGCGTAAGTGCAATATCTTTTCTCCATTGCGTCCCAATCTGGGCAACCAACACATTTGTTTTAGCATTTTTAACACTCCAGAGTTTTACAGTAACGGTAATTCGCCAACATCCCACATTAAACTTTTAGAGCCTTAAGCCACTGCTCGGAATATCTAACGGGTAACAGGGACGAATGAGATTTTCACCAATTACCAATTACTGAGGTAGCAGCCGTCGTTAAAGCTGATTTTTGTTCTACAAAGTTTACCAGTCAAAAACTATAAAACAAGTGATACCAAGACCTAAGCAAAAATAATCATTGCTATTCTCGGCTCAAACTTGCCTTAAAGTCGGAGGAAAACCCAGTTGAATAAAGGATTCATCGTTCTGGTTTCCCTTGCCTTACAATTACACGATCATCCTCGCTGTTTCCGCATAAAATGACATCTTTCTACGGTATTATTCCTGTAGGCTAAAAAATGTTTCTTTAGTTACAAATGTTAAATGTTCACCACGATTTATTTAGTTATCAAAAGTTAAATTACTTTTCATACAATACTTCAGACAGTTTTTGATAGCCCACGGTAGAATAAGGGTTTCACGGCTCCAAGGCAAGTTCGTTACAACGGAAAATCTAGGGTTTCAGACTACTAACTAAAAACAGTCCGACTATTTTTCATAAACAGCGCTTAATAATTTTTAGTTACTTTAACTACATTTTTGATGAAAATCAGGTTTCCGCGTGCCTAGGGGCCAACCTTACTCAATCGCTAGGGTTCGCACTACTAAATCCTCCGGGTGCGCCCCCAAGCACCTTACAACATAAGACTTACAGGTTTAACTCTTAAGAACGATGGCGACCGATTTGCAAAATGGTAAAAATCAATACTAATCACACTTATCAGTTCTGCAAACAAGCTATTCATGGCCGCTGCAATTGAATTCAAACTCTTCGCCCCGAACAACAAAGCAGCTACACTGCCAGGCTCCTTTTCCAACTGGGCAGAAATTTCCTTAGAAAAAGATGATAAAGGTTATTTCCGCACTAAAATTCAGGGCGTTGCTTAATCAAGGTATGAAAAAAAATAAGTTGAAAATCCCGAAGCTTTGTAGATACTGGTTTCTATGACTTGCATATTTAGCCTTTCATACCATAAATCAGCAGGGAGCATCTCACCTTTGCAGCCCTCCGCTAGAAATTGGAGTTTTGAGGCAGGAGGCAGGAGGCAGGAGGCAGAAGGAAAGAGGCAGAAGGAAAGAGGCAGAAGGAAGGAGCCAGAAGAAGGAAGGAGCCAGAAGAAGTATTTTTACAAATATGAGATGCTCCCAATCAGCAACGCCCGGTTTTGTTAGTCACAGCAGTAGGAATACCGATGCTGTGGATGGGCGAATAGTTTGGACAATCCACTCGGCAAACTCCCAACCAGCCGAATAAACTACAATGGTCTTTGTTGAAAAATCAGCCCAATCATGAGTTGTGGGAATACTACAAACACATGATTCGGCTGCGGCAACATTTGCCGGCACTTTATACCGAAAATATTGAATTTATCCACGAAAATTCCGAAGCCAAAGTGCTGGCTTATTACCGCTGGAGCGATGAGGGAACGCGAGCAGTAGTTGTCGCTAATTTTTCGGATACTTATCTATCTGGTAACAGCATTCCTAAGTTTCCGGCTGGGGGAACTTGGCACGAGTGGATGTACAACAAAATAGTAGAAGTTGGCGAAGAAGGGTTTAAGTTTGATTTGCCGGAATGGTCAGCGCAAGTATTTGTTTGAGAGCCGGAGAATTATGTCTCCAGGCAGATGATCTGCGAAGTTGTACAACAGTAAATTGTATTTAGGATGGGCGCACCAAAGTCAAGAAACCGGGTTTTTCTACCTAGGTGGATGGCTGTAACGATACTTTTTTGTAAAAAAAACTCGGTTTCTGCATCCAAGAGTGCGATCGTAATTCCTGGTATTGAGAATCACAATTACAGGGCGACTTGCCAACCGTGAATTAACACGTCAATTAACACGTCAATTAACACAAACTTTGTCGGAGGACAAACTCTATGGGCTGGCTAAAAAGATTGTTTGGTTTAGAAAAAAAAGAAAATCAAGAAACTGTTGACGCTCCCGCTTACCAAGCACCTGTAGCTGAAGCTCAAGCTCAAGCTCAACCTGCTGCGAGCGCTCAGACAATCCCGCCGGAACGCATGGGATTGAATGGAGAATACGATCAAAGCGGTTTAGCTAAACGGGTGGCTCAGGCTTTCGATGCAAATCCAGATGTTGCCGATATTGAGACTGTTTATGTGGCTCAACATGGCACTACGGTGGTTCTCAAAGGTACAGTTCCCAGTCAGGAAATTGTCAGCAGATTGGTGACAATTGCTAAAGGTGTTAAGGGTGCAACTGGGGTGGAAACTAATCAAGTTTCTGTCGGCTAGCGCGACGGTTATCTCTAACTGTTAGCAGTTAACTGCTAACAGTTAACAGCTAACAGCTAACAGCTAACAGTCTTTTTTATCTATTATGGTTTCAATAAAATATATGACAGGGGAAACCTTAGAACCTACTCGGGGGAAATTAGAACGGACTCTTTCGCAGGGAATTCAAGCTTTGTACCGCTCTCAACTTGGACATCCAACGAGTCAGGCGCTCTGCAATCTTTTGGATAACAAATTGATAATTGTTGTCGAAAATGGGCTTACTCAACCCGAAAAACTGCTGGCTCAGAACGGTCAGGAAGATTTGGCTTTGCAGGTGCGAACACAATTAGAATCTGTTCTGGAATTGCCACTGAAAGAATTAATCCAACAGGTTTTGGGGGTGGGAGTCACGGATTTGCTCCGCGATGCGACCTTGGAGACAGGCCGCACAGGAACGATCGCAATTTTGGACTCTGCACCTCAAGTTCGTGATTCTAATTATAAATCTAAAACTCAACCAAAACCAGTGGAGAGTTGATGTGCTGGCGGATAACTGTTTCTAAATCTTTGATGTTAAAAGGTTTGGAAAGGTATTCCACGCAGCCTGCTTGGAGAATTCGATCGCGGTCTTCTGGTTTTGCTAGTGCGGTGACAGCAACAATCGGAATATGTCTGATATCGGGGTTTTGTTGGGCGCGCTTTACTACTTCCATACCGTCTATATCGGGCAGGCAAATGTCAAGTACGATTAGGTCGGGCTGTCGAGCGACTGCTGTGGAGAGAGCTCCGTACCCGTCAACTGCTCCCACGCACTCGCAGCCGAATAAATCGAGTATTTGTGTCAGCAGCTCTAAGTTGTCAGGATTGTCGTCTACAGCCAACACTAAAGGACGCTTATCAACCGGGGGTTGACCGCTAATGAAAGACGAGGATTCCAATTTATTGTCCCAATGAAGGTAGTTCATAAATGCCGATCGCAACCATCAAAAAATTTGTCTCCGAGGCATTCTTCAAGTGGCGCTGCGGCACTTGAAACAGATTGGCTCGTATTTGTAGCTCTCCCATGACCAGTTTTTGGTCTCACCCGATACAATATCCCTACAAGCTGCGTGCAAAACGACCGCAGTTGATTGATTCCATAGCATCTGCTTAATTCTACCTCTCCCAGCACCAATTACCAGGTGAGGCCCTCTTGGTGCGTCAGCCTTGGTAAAAATACGCAATAAATACGAAAACTCTTACCACGAAAGCATCCTCGCTTAATAGCATTGAATAGTGGCGACAGCTTTTTAGGATATTAACCACATTAAACATGGGTTTCCCTACAAGGATCTACCTAAAGGAAGATTCTAACCGATACTTAATTTTAATAACTTCCACCTGCTGAGAGATACTTGATTACTCTACTTTATACTTCAATGTTTTTAAGTAGTAATCATCACAATTTAAGCAAGTAAAAAGATTCTGTTTTTACTTAAGCTTTACCGGATATTAACCTAGGAGGTTTTAATGACAATTCCAATCAGAGACGACCTGACTTACATTTTGCTCAAAAAAATTGGTAGCGGAAACGGCAGGGGAGAGTCGGAAATTAGGAACGCAGCCGAAGAATATGTCGGTCACCCGGTGGCGGAAGCGGAATTGCTCGGTCATTTGGACTACCTCAACCAAAGGGAATTTATCAAAGCTCAGTTTAGTGGCGAGCCTTATGGAGGAGCTGAGTTATTGCCGCCTTTAGTGGCGTTTCAAGAAGCTGAGTTAACAGAAAAAGGCCAGAAACTGTTACACAAAATGGAGACGAATCCTCCGACCTCGCTCCACCACGAAGGATCGGCAGTTCCTATCGCTTCAAAGGATATGCCGTTTTTGGAAAAAGTGATGGTAAACGGTCACTTGGAGGATATTTTTGATGCCCGCGACATTACCGAAGTAGTGTACCGGGTCATGCGCGACGTGATGACAAAAGACGCCATCGAGCACGTGGAATCTGAATTGCACAAAGAAGTTTTGCCTACGGATGACAAAACCCTGCAACAAGAAATAGCAGACCTCTGGAAAGATACCAATCCGCTGGTGGGATTGCTCAGCCGGATACGTCAGCCTTTGACCGGCCCGCCTGCACCTGCGGGGATCGATGGCAATTTGTTTGCACGGAGGGTGGAACTAGAAGGCGCACTTCCTTCAGGAGTAAAACCGGAAACTGCGATCGCCGCTGTATTTTCGGCAACGAAGGATGAGCTGTCCGAGGAGCGAATTCAGGAAATAGCTGGCTTTTTACCGGACAGAATTCGGGAAATTTGGGCGTCGGCTTAACGCCATTTTTCAGGTATAAATACTTACCAGCCGGGTTGACTAAGCAGTATTCTCCCTCCCCAGGGCAGAAAACTGGTTGGTCAACCCGGTTTCTCTATAGCTTTTGTCTTGTAGCTGTGCAATTGCTTTGTACTGAGGACTCAAGTCCGATCGAACTCGATCGAACTTGAGTCCTCACTAATTGTCACATCGCTCTTGCCTTGCCTTGTCATATCGTTTCCGGTTGCATCGGAATCATAAAATCGAGTCAACAGTCAACAGTCAACAGTCAACAGTCAACAGTCAACAGTCAACAGTCAACAGTCAACAGTCAACCATCATTCCGGTGTTACCGGAATTGATATAAGTGCGGTGAAAAACCCGATTTATCACCCAAATTTGTCGGAAAACCAGAAATATCGCCAGAAACAGAGTTTCTCGCTCTTGGGTTGGGTCAAGCCCCTAGATGCCGCGAAAGTATTGTAATGTATTGTAAAACTTCATTGAGTTTATAAGCAATTATAAACAATAATGGTATTATGTTGTGAGTGTTGAATAAGGAATACGCACAGCCTGAAGAACGGAAATCTCAAATGCAGTTAACAGAGAGGCACATCATTAAATCCACGGAACATCGTTTCGCCCAAATTGACGAACTAGCCTTTAAATCCAAAAACCTCTACAATGTCGCCAATTACGTCATTCGTCAGAACTTTATTTATGGATGGGGCTATGTCAATTACAACGAAATGAACCGATTGATGAAATCTCATGAAGCCTACAAGACTTTGCCTGCTAAAGTAAGTCAGCAAATCTTAATGGTTTTAGACAAGAATTGGAAATCGTTTTTTGAAGCCGTTAAAGCTTACAAAGTTGATTATTCAAAATTCACTGGTCGCCCAAAATTGCCAAAGTACAAAGATAAAGTCAAAGGGCGAAACCTTCTCGTTTACACGATTCAAGCAATTAGTAGCAAACAGTTAAAGGAAGGAATTCTCAAACTTTCCGGCACTGAGCTTTCAATTAAAACCCAACTCAATCCCAACCAAATTTGTCAAGTTAGACTGGTTCCGAAATGTGATTCCTATGTAATTGAGGTGATTTATGATGAACCGGAGTCCACCATCAGCAATGCCAACTCTGTAGCTAGTATTGATTTAGGACTGGATAATTTAGTGGCGTTAACTTCAAATCAACCGGGATTTATCCCTTTGTTGATTAACGGGCGACCATTGAAATCGATTAACCAGTTCTACAACAAACGCAAATCCCGATTACAATCCCAGTTAAAAGGGAATCGTCAAACCTCACCCAGAATTCAGCGATTAACTCGCTGTCGTAATCAGAAAGTTGATAATTACTTGCATCATGCTAGTCGTGTGATTGTTGACCATTTGGTAGTGAACCAAATTGGAACGCTGGTAATCGGCAAAAATGCACAGTGGAAAACCGATATCAATCTAGGTAAACAAACCAACCAAAACTTTGTCAGCATTCCTCACTCTCGATTAATTGAGAAGTTAGAATACAAATCTCGGTTGGTGGGAATCACAGTAATTGTGCAGGAAGAATCCTACACATCCCGCTCCAGTTTTTTAGGTTTAGACCCAATTCCTGTTTATGGAAAAACAGAAAAAGAGCCTGTGTTCACTGGTAAACGGATGAAGCGAGGTTTGTACAAAACATCGACCGGTCGGTTAATTAATTCTGATGTGAATGCTTCGTACAACATTCTCAGAAAAGCAATCCCAAATGCGTTTAGCAATGGGATAGGGAGCTGCGTAGTTCAGCCGAGGCGGGTTAATCCGCTCAAAGTGAAAGTGAAGGGGGAGGGACTTGACGCCTCCCATGTCATGTGCAATAAATGACTATACTTTTGCCAGCTATAATACAGGGCAAGTTAAGACTGTGGCTCGCAAAAATGCTGTCAACAGCCCGGGAGCTCAAAAGCGATGACCCGCACCAAAGTTAGACAAATGTCACGATCGACTTTAGAACAAGAGATTTTACTCAATCGAATTACCAATCGCATCCGTAACTCTTTAGAACTCCAAGAGATTTTGACGACAACTGCGCGAGAAATCCGCAGCTTTTTAGAAAGCGATCGAGTAAAAGTTTATCGCTTTGAGGCAGACGGTAGCGGTGAGGTGATTGCTGAGTCCATCAATGGCCACAAGTTGCCATCTATGCTGGGTTTGCGCTTTCCAGCAGGCGACATTCCCCAGAGTGCTCGGGAAATGTTTCTCAAAGCGCGGCAGCGAGTGATTGTAGATGTGGAATTGCAGCATCAAACAATTAATCGGTTAGATTGTCCCGAAACCGGCAAAACTTTAGCAGTTGAAGATATTAGCTATCGTCCTGTAGACCCCTGTCACGCTGAATATCTCAAGGCTATGGGGGCACGTTCTTCTCTGACGGTGCCGATTTTGCATCAAAATCACCTTTGGGGACTGTTGGTGTCTCATCACAGCCAACCGAAACGGTTTAGCGATCGAGAATTGAAAATGGTGCAGTTGCTTGTGGATCAACTTTCAATTGCGATCGCCCAATCTTTTCTACTCAGTCAAGCTAGACAGCAAGCGCGCGACGAAGCCGTTATCAACCAAATTACCAGTTTGCTGCATTCTCCTCTGGAACTCAACGAAATTCGGAAAGCAGTTCTCGAACAAACTGTCAAGCATTTGCGTGGTTCAGGAGGGCGACTCTACCTTGCAGCCGAGTTTGGCGATCGGCCCGCTTTGCTTTATACCTGTGGCCAGCAGCCCACGGACATCGACCTTGAACTCAGCCCGTTTTGGCAGCAGATTATGTGGAGGGCAAGCCAAGACGATCGAGCACAAACGGCTAATCATACAAGCCAATTAGGTATTTTTGAAAATCTCTATTCCCAGCATTACAGTTCAATTGACAGCAATATTTCGAGTTTTCTCGTACCACACTTGTACGCCATTTCCGATATTTCTAAAGAACCTCAACTCAAATCAGTCTCTGCCAATTTACTCGCAGCTTCCATTCGATCATTTTTGGCAGTACCGCTGCAATACCGCCAACAGTGCATCGGCTGTCTCACCGTTTTTCGCAGCCCTATAGAAACAGAAATTTTGTGGGCGGGCCGTTGCAGTTCGGACGCCCGGAACGATCGTCCCCGACAGTCCTTTGCAGCTTGGAAAGAAATCAAAACAGGCGAAGCTCAAAAGTGGACTAGCGAAGAACAGAAGCTAGCACAATCTTTAGGAACTCACCTGTACATGGCTGTAATGCAGAGGCGTGTAGAGGCGATGATCCGACATCAAGCTTCTCACGACCCCTTAACTGGTTTACCTAATAGATTACTGTTTAATGAAAGGCTGTCTTTAGCTTTAGCTAGCGCTCACCAAAATGGAGAAATGCTGGCAGTAATCTTTCTAGATTTAGATAGATTTAAAAATGTTAACGATACTCTCGGTCATCCCGTGGGCGATTTGTTGCTGCAAAGTGTATCTCGGCGTTTGACTAACTGTTTGCGCGTCGGGGATTCGATGGCTCGTTGGGGCGGCGATGAATTTACTGTGCTGCTGTACAATATCAACACCCCGGAGGAAGCAACTAAAATTTGCCAGCTAATTATCCAGAGTTTAAGCAGTCCTTTTGATTTTGAGGGTCTGGAACTTTATATTAAGGCTAGCTTGGGAATTGCTTTGGCTCCTTATGACGGAGAAGATGCAGAAACTTTGCTAAAAAATGCTGATGCTGCGATGTACAAAGCTAAACAAAAAGGTCGCAATAATTATCAGTTTTACACGCAGGCGATCGGCAGTAAAGTCTCCGAGGATCTTAACTTAGAAAATCATCTTTACAAAGCTCTAAAAAAATCTGAGTTTGTCCTGTACTATCAACCGCAAATAAATTTAAAGACTGGCAAAATAGTGGGCATGGAAGCTCTGATTCGCTGGGAGCATCCCGAACGCGGTTTGATTCCTCCCGATCGATTTATTCCCTTAGCTGAGGAAACAGGATTAATCTGCCAAATTGACGAATGGGTGATGCGGACTGCTTGCTTGCAAAATCGAGCGTGGCAGTTACAGGGATTGCCGCCGATGCGGATAGCAGTGAATTTATCAGCCCGCCAGTTTCTGCAACCTCACACGGTACAAATCATCGCCGAAATTTTATCAGAAACCAAGTTAAATCCCGAATATTTAGAAATAGAAATTACCGAGAGCATTGCGATGACAGATGTGAGCTTTACGGTGTCGGTATTGCAGCAGTTGCAGGACATGGGAATTCACATTTCTCTGGACGATTTTGGCACTGGTTATTCTTCGCTGTGGTCTCTGAAAAACTTTCCCCTCAATAATTTAAAAATAGACAAATCTTTCGTGGCCGATTTGGTGACTGGCAGCAACGGTGCTACTATTGTGAAACTGGCGATCGCCTTGGGACAGGGCCTGAATTTACAGGTGATTGCTGAGGGAGTGGAAACAGCAGAACAGTTGGCGTTTTTGCAGTCGCATCAGTGTGATATGGGTCAGGGTTACTTCTTTAGCAAACCCATACCGGCGCCGGCGGCAACGCAATTGTGCCTAGAAAATCAATCCGGGAACAAACAAAAGCTTCTCTTTTGAGCGATATCTGTAGGGACAAAGGCTTTCGCCGTTTCCGGCGCGGGGAGTAAGACACGGCGCCATGCCCATAGGTGTCAACTTAGCGTTAAACCCGCACTCCGGCAGTCCGGCAGGGGTTGAAACCCCTGCCTCAAAGCCGAAGTCCTCTGAAGAGGACTGAAAAACTCATTAGTCCTCTTCAGAGGACTTCAGCTATTAGACAGGGACTTCAGTCCCTGGCGGACTGCCGGGTGGGAGGACTGGCGGACTGATAGATTAAGTTGACACGACGAAAGGCAGTGCCCTTTCCTACATAATGATTATTTTGGGGTAGGGAAACGGCGAAAGCCTTTGTCCTCCGTTGCCTTACTGCCAAACAAACACTTTGGCTTCGTATTCCGGCAAGTCAATCATAATATTGTTCTCGCCCGATTCAATATCATAATTCCCCGTCCATTCGTGCCAAGTTCCATTTTCCGGGAAGTGGGGAACGCTGTAACCTGCCAGATAATTTTCCGACATATTCGCCACTACTACAACTCTCGAACCTTCATCGTTCCAGCGAGTGTAAGCAAAAACTTTCGAGTCAGGGTCTTCGTGGAAAAACTCGATGTTTTCTGTGTAAAGTGCTTGGTTATTTTTACGCAGGTGAATCAAGCCTTTGTAGTATTCCCACAAACCTTTATTCAGGTCATTTCCTAGCAGCGTCCAGTCAATTTTAGATTGCTCAATGGTTTTGGCTTTGTATTCGCCAAATTCTTCGCCCATCCAAATTAGGGGCACGCCAACTGCTGTCATTAACAGCACGGTTCCCAACTTTGCCCGCTTGAAGGCGGCTTCATCCAAAATTCCGCGCGAGCCCAATTCGGCAAAAATGCGATCGTGATCGTGATTGCTCAAATAATTGACTACATTCGTCGCACCCAAGTAACCTTGCCGCTTGCAGTCGATTACCTCTTTGAGGCGTTCTAAATCAAAATTGTCCCCGCAGAGTTGTGGAATTATGGAGTGATAGAAACTGTCGTGCCAGCAGCCGTCCATCGGCCCGTCTAGATTAGTGATGCTGGGCTCGTCGGGAATGTATTCGGCAACGGTATAAAAAGGTTTGGGGCCGGCGGCATTTTTGGCTTCTTGAACTACCCAGTGCATGAAATCGTAGTTAGCAATTTGTCGCGCCGCGTCGAAACGAATGCCGTCGAGATGATATTCTTGAATCCAGAAGCGGACTGTATCGCCAGCAAATCTGCGCGCCGGGAAAGTTCCTAGGTTTTCGTCATAGAATTCGTAGTTAAATTCCGGGCCCCAATTGTTATCTGGATCGCGGGGTTCGTGGTGATACCAATAATCGTGATCGATTTGAGTGAGGGGGCTCGACGCTTCCGAGTGGTTGTAAATCCCGTCCATGATGACGCGAATCCCGCGCCCGTGACACTCGTCTATCAGGTTTTTGAGTTCTTCTGTGGTTCCGTAGCTGGACTCGGCAGCGAAGAAGTAGCGGGGGTTGTAGCCCCAACTGTAGTCGCCTGGGTATTCTTTGAGGGGCATGAGTTCGATCGCATTGATGCCGAGTTCGACTAGGTAATCGAGTTTTTCGACGACGTGCTTGTACTGGCCGCGGGCGAAGGGATCATCTTCGCCACCGGAAAAGTCGGCAATGTGCATTTCGTAAATCACTAATTCCCGATCGGCCGGTAGCGGTTTATCGTCGTGTTTCCACACATAGGTATCGATAATGCGATCGCCATCTTTGATCCGAACAATGCCGTTTTGACTTGGATCGTCGATGTCAGTCGCATAGGGATCGACCACATCTACCCACTGATCTGCTTCCAGAAACCAGCTTTTCGACTGAACGCGAAATTTGTATTGATAAACGCCATCCTCCAACTCAACTCGCGTGCGGAAATAACCCTCTTCGTCCTTTTCCATCGGGATTTCTTCCCAATTAGAAAAAGAGCCAATCAAAGCAGCTCCTTTGTTGTAGGGAGCAAATAACTTGAATTCAATTGGGGCCGCCATAATACCTCTTTCTAAAATATTTCAGTAGCAGTTGATACTTTTAATTTCGCAAATTTAAGCGAACTCAGCATCACTCTACGGATATAATTTCTTTAAGGCTTAACTCTTCCTAAAAGTATCGTAATCTGGCCTCTGTCTCTGCCTTTTATGAAGTGAAATCGCGCAATATCGGCAGTGCAAGCGAAATTTATCTAACTGGGGATCGCTCAACAATAAGTATTAGTAATAGCATAGTTTTTTAGCATCTATCTTAAGGTAGATTCAGTCTTTTTAAAATTTTAAAAAATCTCTGTACATGGATAGATGTGGCTTTAAAATTTATCCCTTTTTTAACAACAAACAATTGGTGGGCTGGTGCACACTGCCTAGCCTAATTTTTTGGTAACAATTAGTTAGTCGGTGTGCACTGCACACCCTTAATCAGTGGCTGTAAGGTGCGCCCAGCGCACCCTACTTTTAACTTGATTTTGCCTGATGATAAGGCTTCATCCAACCAAGCCAGAACGCAGGGCGAGAACGGCTGCCTGAGTGCGGTCATCAGCGCACAACTTGTTCAAAATATTGCGAACGTGAGTCTTGACTGTACCGACAGTAATGTACAGCTTTTCGGCGATTGCAGCATTGCTGTAACCCTGCACGATCAGTTCCAAAACCTCTAATTCCCGCTCGGTTAAAGGATAAGTCTCAATGATGTGACTAAACTCGGGTTCGGCAGCCTTAATCGTGACTCTTTTACCCTCAGCCTTCGGTTCTTCCGGCGCGGGTTCCTGAGTGCGAGCTTGTTTCAGGACGATACGGGCGATCGCCGGATCGATCCAAGAGTTACCTTCGTGAGTTACTTTTACTACATCTAATAACTGATCGAAGCTAATATCTTTCATGCAGTAAGAGTCAGCTCCGGCGGCAAAAGCTGCCAGAACTTCTTCTTCATTGTCCTGAAAAGTCAGAATCAAAATTTTGGTATCGGGATCGGACTCCGCTACCGATTTCTTGAACTTTTGTGTAAGTTCAATGCCATCAAAATCCGGCAAGCCAATATCTACAATTGCCACGTCAGGTTTTGAAGACTGAAGCAGTTTCAATCCCTCTGTAGCGTTAGCTGCATCGCCGACAACTTCTATCGTGTCACGCTGTTGTAAAGCAGTGCGGATGCCGACTCTTGTCAGGTCATGGTCTTCTACCAAAGCAACGCGAATTTTACTCATCTTTCTTCCAATAGCCCGCTAAATTTTTAAAATATCGTCAACTGACTCAGCTAAACTGAGTAAATTTGAGAATGTGTCCTGATTTAGGGTTTTACAGGTCGCACATCATTTTAAAGCATACTCATGCAGCCGCCAAGAATGCAAGTTAATTTTTAAGTTATTTTGCCGCGATGCCTGCACGAGCCTTCCTCGGGACAGGTAAGCTCTCAATGTTTCAATAGTTTAACTGAATTATCTCATTGTCCGCCCGTTGATAGAGGTAAGGATACCACTACCCCGATAAATTTAAAGTATAAAAAATTTTGATGCACTTGGGCCCTCAAAATCAATAAAGCTAGCAGCACGAGTCTTTAATCGGTGTTAGGGCTCTAGTCCAACGCTTATTTATATAACCTGTTATGACTCAGTATCACGGCAATAAGTCTTTTCCCTCGGAGTTTTCCGACTCGGAAATCTTACACAAAGTATCTGAAATAACATCGCCCCAACCCCAAGTTGGCGACTGCGAAACTCAGGACGATCGCCTGTGGTCGGCAATTCCTCACATTGTTTGGAAAACAAATGCCGACGGCTGGGCGACTTATTTCAGTCAGCGCTGGGAGGAGTACACCGGGGTACCAGCAGCAGAAGCTTTGGGTTTCGGGTATCTGGCGCGCGTCCACCCAGAAGACCGCCCTCGTCTATTGGCAAGATCGCACAGTTCTAAGTTCCCGCCGCCAAGCTACGAAATTATATTTCGTCTGCAGACGCGAGAGGGCACTTACCGCTGGAACGTGGCAAAAGGAGGGCCTGCTAACCCGGACAGTCAGGAAGTTTTGGAGTGGGTGGGAACCTACACAGATATGGAGCCGATCGAACAAACTCAACCCGAGCCCCAAGCAGAACCAGAGTTTTGGCGCCATCAAGCGCGCTCGGAAGCTAACTTCAAAGATGAAAAATGGTGCCAAGCCCGGACGGTAATAAAGGCTGGGGGGGAGTTACAGGTGATAGAGCAGTTTACAAATATATTGAGCCAGCGCGCGGGTAATTGGAATGAATTGTTGCAAGCCATCGCGGACGCGACTGTGGAGGCGATCGCAGGAGCGGAATTTTGCCTAGTTGCTCTTCTGGAGTCCGATTGCAGCGGTCTCAAACTCAGCGCTGTCGGGGGCACGGAAAACTTTGGTGGGGGCAAAACCCCGCACGTGCAAAACAAGCTGCTGTGGAAAGCATTTGCAACCGGAGAGTCTGTACTGTGGCGGTCGGAGTGCGGCAAAGGCTTGTTGCCGGCGGCGGCTTGTGCAGCGGCGATCGAGTCGGGGCAAAGCGGGCGTTTGGGTGTGTTGGCTATCGGCAACGGGAAAGACAGCATGGCGATGGACAGGCATACTCAGCAACTGCTGGCGGTGATGGGAAAACAAGCGGCGATCGCGATTAACAACGCGCTGGCGATCGAAAAATTAAAAAAGCAGGAACAGCTTTTAGACTTGCAAAACGAGCTGCTAATTCGTCAGCAGGAAGAACTGGAAAATCAGGTGCGACGCATTCAACAGCAAAAATTGCAACTGCTAGAAGCAGCCAAGTTAAAATCGCAATTTTTGGGCATCATGTCCCACGAATTGCGAACTCCCATGAATTCGATTATCGGCTTTTCCCAATTGCTGCTGCGCCAGCACAAACAACTGCTGACCGCCCAGCAAACAGAAATGGTGGGACGCATTTTACATAACGGCAAAAATCTGCTACTGCTGATTAACGATATCCTCGACCTCTCCAAAATCGAGAGTGGCCGCACAGAATTAAAAATTGAAAAATTTCATTTAGCCCATTTAGTAATGGATGTCGCCCGGGAATTCGGAAATCAAGCCACCGATAAGAACGTGGCAATGTCCGTCAGCGTGTGCTTGCAGGATCAGTTGATAGTTAATGACAAGGTGCGCCTGCGGCAAATTTTGGCCAATCTCGTTTCCAACGCGGTTAAATTCACACATGAGGGCAGCATTTATATTGAGGTGCGGGAATTAAATTGCGATCGGCTAATTCTCACCGTTCGGGATACAGGAATCGGCATCTGTGAAAAGGCTCTTCCCCACATTTTCGACAAGTTCCACCAAGGCGACCAAACCACAACTCGCAAATATCCAGGCACCGGTTTAGGACTAGCTATTTGTGCTTCTTTAGTCAAAACGATCGACGGCACTATTACTGCCGAAAGTCAACCCAAAAAAGGTTCGACATTTCGGATGGAATTCCCGCGAAAAATTTATCCGAAAAAACTAACTTCCTGACCCGTTTTTTTTTGACGGCTAAAAAATAGATATACATATAGATTATACGGGAGCATCTGTATGGAAATCGCAAGACCTAAGTCCGGCGCGGGGTGCTTCGATTTTTAACAATTGCTATAAGATTGATGATTAGATTTCTTGCAAAAGTCCAATTCACCCCCCCGCAAGTCCCCCCTTATTAAAGAGGGAAACAAGAATAATCCTGCTTCCTCTCCTCCCCTTGTATCAGGGGAGTGTTCCCGATAGGGCGTGGGGTGGGCGTCCCGCCCGCCCTTTCTGGACGGGCTCTTAGGCCCATCCCACAAACCATCACGCATTGTAAGTTATTTAATTCTCATTCCATAGAAAGACTTTCGTCCCTCTCTAATACACGAAAGAATAAATAGGACTAAGGGCAAAAAAAGTTTTACCTACTAATTATAGCGGTAGGGTGCGCCGAGGCGCACCCTACATATAGAGGCTTTGGGTAATTCCTTTATTCTTGAGTCCCTCTCTGCTAGGAGGAGAGTTTGTGTAGGATAGGTTGCAACAGCAGACTATTATCTAAAGACTAGAAGTTTTCCCTACTTCCGCCTGAGTAGCAATTGGTTTAACATCGGTGTAGCCCATAGTATTAGCTACGTCGCGCAGCACTGTAATTTGCTGTTCAAACTCAAGACCTTCAAATTGACCCAACACGCCATTGACAGCCTCAGTTGCCTCATATCCTTCGGGAATATCGACAATTGTTTCCCCCATACCAATAGCCCAAGCATACCAAACCACCAACTGATTGTTAGCAGTTAAAGCTCCGTAAGCGTGAGAATACGGCGTGTCGTCGCGGTTGACAATCCCTCGCATTATATTCAGTTGTTGGTCATGGGAAAGCTTGTAAAAATCATCCAGCAGCATGGGAGCTAATTGTGGGTCAGCAGCGGCGGGAGCTGCAGGTGTAACTGAATCTCCCATTTTTTCATAAACAAAGTAGAGCAGCGCCAGTTTTTCATCTGTACCCAACCCGTTGATTGTCTGAACGATGTTTTTAGTGTCGTTGGAGAGAGAATGAGGATTGGTGGCGGCGGGTGAGTTCATAAATCAAATTCCTTAAAAATGCTTCCAGAATATATAAATATCAACATTTGTAAGTGCCCGTCACCATCCCCGAGAGGTAATACGATTTTAGATTTTAAATTTTAGATTTTAGATTAAACAATGGGGAATGGCTTAGTATGTATGGGTTTGGATCTTGTCTAAAGCTGCATTCTTTTCGGAAAGCGGCGTAATGTTAAGGCATCACCCTAGAATAAATCATCCTTAAGATAGAAGCCAACGATACATCTGCGGGTAGATGAAAAAGCATGGAATTAAAGTAAGAATTGATACAGTGAATTGTTAAATAAAACTAGCAAGGAGTCGGCTATGTCTCAAATCAATACAGAACCAAATAACATTGAGAGCTTTGACGCTCAGCAGATCACTGAAAGCGCGGAAGCTGGAGAACAAAAGTTGCCGACCGTTGATGTATCAGCAGACTACGAAGCTTCAAAAGAATTCAGCGTTAGTGACATCGATCGCACGGGTGCCGGCGCTCAAGCTGCCGCCGCTGCAACTGCACCTAAATTTCCTATTCCTGCTCCTAAAGAGACCGCAAAGCCGGCAGATACAAGCGGCAATCCCGCTGATTTTCGTTCGATGGCTCAGGAAATTAAGCCCGCAGGTACACCGGGCGAAGTTAGCGACGATTTGATGCAGAAAGCGATCGATCTTGGTACTCCCGGCAGCTAATTTAGCAATTCTCAATCCTCGATGCAAAACCTCTGTATTGTAGGGTGCTTATGGCGCGCCTTACCCCTCTAATTCGCGCGTCAAACCACTTTTTAATAAGTCCTGAATTCTCAATTGAATGCACGATAAGCTGCAATACAGTAGGGACACAACAATGTTGTGTCCTTAAAGGCTGCAATAAGGTAGGGACACAACAATGTTGTGTCCTTAAAGCGTTAATTTTAACTCTCCCTAATCGCTTAAATTTAAGTCGATCGCCCGACAGATTTTGCCGACAGTGCGATCGCTCATAATTTCAATTACTAAATCCACCCGATCGCCCTCCAGCATCGACTTAATAAATAATTCGGGATGCAGCGCTTTCCAGAAATATTCGACAAACCGATTAATTTCGGCTTCTGACATTCCCGATTTCCCCGTAGCCATCATTTCCCGTTCCGCCTGATTGCGCCACACTTGAGAAATGCGATAATCTTGGGGACACAAAACCATCAACCGATCTAATCGGTTCCACAGTGGCAGATAGTCGTGCAGCTTCGCATTCATATCGCGCGCAAACTGACAGTCGCTTTCTGTGGAAATCGGAAACGGTGCAGCCGCCAAAAACTCGTTTAATTTGGCATCAACCACCGGATTCACACCGACAAACCAACCTTCAAAAAGTACAATATCCGCACCGGAAATAATTTCGGGTTGACTTCTATCTCCTGCACCTCCATAGGCAGATTTGTCAAACCGGGGAATTTCTATATTTTTAATTATATCCGGTTTTATGGCATCAGATTTGGGATTGTCAACTGCTGCTAATTCGCGAGTTTGAGAACCGCGCAACTTGTCTAAAACTGCGATTCCCAAGTCAATATCGTGAGTGCCGGGGGGGCCGCGCCAAATTAAACGCGGGTCTGCTTTTTGGAGTTGTTGGCGATCGGCAAAAGTCTTGTAAAGATCGTCTAAAGAAAGGCTGACAGTAGAATATCCCAATTTTCCCAGAATCAGCCTCAAAACTTGGCATAAAGTTGTTTTTCCCGTTCCTTGCCCTCCTAAAATTCCTTGAATTAAAGGACGGTTTAAACTTTGTTTTGCAGCCGATAATTGCATGGCCAGCGGCAGCCAAAGATTCCACAAAGTTTCGAGGAAAACAGTTGACTTGAGGGGAAAAGTATGCAATTCGTCAAGAAGAGAAAAGAATAAATCGGTTTTGCAGCGGACAACATCGCCTACATTGTCGGAAGTAATGCCAAAAGCGCGCGATCGCAAATCATCTGCCAGTTCCCACAAAGCCAGGTGATTGAGGTCGGGAGCGCTCAGGCGATCCTCTTCGAGGGCTTCGCTAACGCCGGCTTGCCATCGATGTAAAATTTCAACAGGGGTTACAGTCGATCGATCCATATCCTAAAAACTCTCTATGCGGGGGCGGGTTTTGTACAAATACTATCTGGAATTGACAAATATTTGACCCCACGCAACAACAAATACAAGCCCTCGACTCCTGTCGTAGAGAGATCAAAAATTGCGACCTTAGTTCAATTTCCCAGATTCATCTGTGGAATAAATCTCAAATCTAAAATTCTGCGACTAAGCGCTGACGCCGAAAGTCTAAAATCTTAAATCGACTGACGCTACACGCCCATACAGATACTTTTTTTAAGAGCAGGTTTGTATAAATACTGTCTACAACCGACAAATATTTGAGCATTTTTCACGAGCCAAGTTTAAAAGCCTCCACAAATAAATTGTAAGTCAGACCAATTTTCAGAGCATTGAGCATATCCACCGAAAAAGAACCTGCTACAGGCCGCAGGCGGGCGTAAACCAGCCAGTTGGCGAACTCCGTCAACAACACCAACAGCCCGGCCGCGATAATATCCCACTCAGCGGATTGTCCGGCGATCGTCGAAATAGCTGTTCCCAAAAAAGTGCCGAATAGCAGGCTAATTATCAGAAGCGAAATCCGCCGCCAAGGATTGCTCAGCCAGCCTCGGAAGCGATCGCCCAGAACATCAATTAATCTGTTAATTCGGGTATTCTGCATAAAAGTTATACAATTTGAGATTCGAGATTTGAGATTTGAGATTGGGAATTACTGATTACTATTGGGGTTTGGAGTACGCGCCTATAGTGGCACTCTTTTTTTCAACTGGTATGAAAAGCTATACCGATGAGTAAACAAAGGCCCCTCCCGACCAACTCCAAATCCTTACCGGGGTCAGTATGTCGCCATCTAAAATATAAAATTTAACATCTAAGATGGTATTGAGCGATCGGCGACTTATCGCCGAGAACGGTCAATAAATTTAAGTGTAACTGTATCTTGTGGCACAGCAGCCCCTGGTTTTACATTAAAAATAGTTAAGACTCATTGCGGGTGCAGTCTATCCTTTAAGCCTAAAATTTATGAATCTTAAAATTTACCAGATCGTAATTGGAGTGTCGATCGTCCTAATTACAGGAATGTTTCTAGGACGTTTTGAAATCACTATCTCCAACGGTTCCAATCAGTCCAGCGATTGGCCCTCACAAGCCACCGCATATCCCCCCACACCCCCCGTTTCCCCAGTCGCGACAGGTTCAGCAGACACCGCCAGCGAGCCCAAACCCGACTCAACACCAACCCCCGCACAGTCAGAGGAGGAATTGCTTTCCTCAATCCCTGTAGATGCTAAAGCCGCCGGCAGTCTGCGCGTCAGCAACCGCAGCGAACACCCAGTGCGAGTGGCCCTCCTGTCGAAACGGGAAGCCGAGAAATCCTACGGCAAACCCGCGCACTGGGATTTTGCCCCCGGAGAAGGTGGCGACAAGGGACTGATGCTATCGCTGCCGGAGGGCAAGTTACAAGTCAAACGGGGAGACATTTTAGTGGTTTTTGCTCAGGATGGTTCTCGCCACTACTGGGGGCCTTACGTCGCCGGAGAGACACCCTCGCCCGCTTGGAACAGCACAGCCGGAGAATGGCAATTAATTTTGCAGCCGTGAACCCTTAGCTGCAGGTGCCGAGATTTTGGTCGAGAAAGCCGGTCATCCGGTCTTGTTGAGAATGGTGCGGCTATGGGAGGTTAAACTCACATAGCCACACCATTCTCAAGAACAGGCAAGATGCCTGTTCCACAAAGAGTGAATTTTCTTGGGGGGAGTAGGGGTTGGGCAGGAGAGCCCGCCCATGAAATGCTTGTTGAGAATGGTGCAACATCTCAGTTGAACTGATATCTTGCACCATTCTCAAGAACAGGCAAGATGCCTGTTCCACAAAATATAAATTTTCTTGTGGAACAGGCATCTTGCCTGTTCATAAAAGCCTTGTTGAGAATGGTGTAACATCTGAGTTTAACCGGATTCGATCGAATTGGGAGTTTCGAGAATGCGAATCTTTCGGTAGACTCTCTATGCGAGCGAAAATTTTAAATCTAAAATCGCAGGAAGTTTGCGTGAAGGAAGTTATTAAAAGTTTGTCAGAGTTTAGGAAGCGCCCGTTAGCGTTAGCGAAGCGATCCGAAGGAAAGCCCGCCCCTACGGGGGCTACGCCAACGAAGAGGATCGCACCTTTGCTGCTATCGATTTTATGGCTGTGCGCGATCGCCTGGGTAGGTTTCTTGTGGAATCTCGGCAACATCGGTTTAGTTGACGAAACCGAACCGTTGTTTGCCGAAGCCGCCCGTCAAATGACGGTGACAGGAGATTGGATCACTCCTTATTTCAACGGCGAAACTAGGTTTGATAAGCCGCCGTTGATTTACTGGCTGATGGCGGTGGCTTACCGCACTCTGGGTGTTAACGAATGGGCCGTGCGTCTTCCCTCGGCCTTGTGCGCGATCGGTCTGACTTGCCTGGGATTTTATACCCTATCGAAGGAAGGAGGAAGAAGGAAGGAGGAAGAAGGAAGAAGGAAGGAGGAAGGGCACGACACGGATTCGGAGACGGATACACGGAGGAATGTAACTGTCTTTCCTCCCTCACTCTCCCACTCTCCCACTCCCCCACTCTCCCCCTCTCCCCGTCTCCCACTCTTTCTTTCTACTCCTTGGATTGGTGCTGCCCTAATAGCTTTAAACCCCCAAACTATTGCCTGGGGACGGACTGGCGTTTCAGATATGCTATTAGTCGCCTGTATGTGTTCGGCACTACTCGCATTTTTCCTTGGTTACACTCTAGAAGAACAGAGAGAACAAGCAGAATTTTCCACTGTTTCCGCTTCGCCATTTCCCAATAAGTGGTATCTGACTTTTTACGTACTAATTGCCTTAGCAATTCTGACTAAGGGGCCTGTGGGAATTGTCGTGCCAGCGCTGATTGTTGGCAGCTTCGGGCTTTATTTGGGAAATTTTCGGCAACTTTGGCGCGAAATGCGTCCGGTGTCTGGAATCTTGATTATTCTGGCGATCGCCCTGCCTTGGTACATTTTGGTTATTTTAGCCAACGGTCAAACTTATATTGACAGTTTTTTCGGCTATCACAATTTCCAGCGTTTTACTGGCGTAGTCAACAAGCACTCGGCGCCTTGGTATTTTTACTTTTTTGTAGTGCTAGTTGGTTTTGCACCTTGGTCGATTTATTTGCCGGTGGCGATCGCCCGCACCCGTTTTTGGCAGCGCAGTTACTGGCGTCGTCAACCGCGATCGGCTCAGTTGAGTTTATTTGCCCTCTTTTGGTTCGCTTGCATCTTTGGCTTTTTTACGATCGCCGTGACCAAATTGCCGAGTTATGTATTGCCTTTAATCCCCGCCGCTGCGATTTTGGTAACGCTGCTGTGGAGCGATATTATTGCAGGCAACGAACCCGAAAGCAGGCGGGAAAAGTTAGAAAAAAAACCGAATTCTTTACCGCGAGGGCTGTTAGTTACATACATTTTCAATGTCGTATTTTTATTAATTATAGCGGGAGCAACTTTCTACTGCTACAACTGGCTCGGAGACGACCCGGCTATGCCCAATTTTCCCCAAGCAATTCAGGAGTCGGGATTGCTGATTGTAGGCGGTACGATTTGGATAACGGCAGCGGTGGCGATCGCACTTTTACTTTGGCAGCGGCAACAGCGCTGGATTTTGGTTGCTAACTTCATCGGGTTAGTAGCATTTATCATCTTTGGTCTTACTCCTGCCTACAAAGTGGTTGATATCAACCGCCAGTTACCTCTGAGACAGTTAGCACAGGTTGCGGTTCAACAAAAACTGCCGGGGGAAGAGTTTATTATGGTTGGTTTCTGGAAACCAAGTCTGGTTTTTTATACCCAAGAGCAGGTGACTTACAACCGAGCTGTTACAAAGGCGATCGACTACATTAAGGAATCTAAGAACCCAAATTCTCCCTCTATTTTGTTGCTGGGATATCCAGAGAAATTTGTGGAATTAGGATTGCAGCCAAATCAATATCAATTGTTGGACAGTCGGGGCGCTTACCAACTCGCCAGGGTTCCGAGACAAGCGTTTCGATAGTGTATTGTACAGCGACTCCGGTGAGCCGACCTATTAGGAAGAATTCATGGAATTCACTGGAAAATTTGAAACTCACATTACCGTTTGCCTCAAGGACTTGGACAGAGTAGAGGCGCTTGAACAATGGGGCATTAATCATGGTCTAAAACTTCTCCATATAGTTCTAGACCGTGGGGTTACTGTATCTCAACTAATGTTGACGCGGCATGGGCAAGGTAGCCTGACAAACGAGTTAAAGACGGCATTTGATTCAAGCCAATCTCTAAATGCTGAAGGCTTCACGGTGACACGCATCAAAATTGAGGTGCCACAGTGGAATCAGAGTGTTCCGCAGTCTAATGCCGAAGCACTAAACCATCCATGCGATCGCTATTTTGAGCATCATATCAAACTGTTGCTTGAACCTTCTGCTGATATTCTGCCTCTGATGGACATTGCCGAAAGACATTCTGCTCATCTCTCTCGTAATCTCTTCCAGACTCGGAGTGACCAATATCACGAGCGATTTGTCACTCAGCGTTGTATCTCCGTTGGTCGTGTTGAAGCTCAACAACAACTTCAAACTCTCTTAAAAGCGATCGCTACTTTGAGATATTTAGCGATCGATGTCGAAGCAGAATTTGTTGTCTATGATAGTAATCTTGACCTTGACGCAGGTTGGATTCAAGGGAAAGAATCACCAATTTTACACGGATAATTATCAAGCACAATATAAAATCAGAGGATAGCCCGAATAATAGGTAAATAATCACCAATTTCACAGGCTTAATAATTATTAAACACAATATAAAATTCGCTAATAGGATGTATAATAGGCAAAAAATCACCAATTTCACAGGAATAACTATCAAGCATAATATAAAGGAGGATTAATGAAATACGATCCGAAGACATACATCATTGTTTCAGAACAAGGTGAGAAAATTGAACGCCCAACAGTTTTCGAGCCGGCACTAATTCCCCAAAAGCATCTTCGGGGAGCATTTCGTCTGGGAGAGCCAATATTTCAAGATCCAGAGATTAGAACTCAATGGCTGAATATGCGTCGGCAAGTGATGGATTATCTGCTGCAAATTATTAGTTGTTCAATCTGGAAAGATCACCTTGTCTTACGAGGTAGTTTATTACTGAAAGCATGGTTAGGAGATGTGGCGAGAGAACCCGGTGATATAGACTGGGTTTTTCGGCCTCACGATATTAGCGTCAATTCCCCTTTATCTAGAGAATTGTTCAATGGATTAATTCAGATAGTTTCAGATAATCCTCATGTAGGTCATGCGATTATTGACGTTGACAAAATCTCCATAACTGAGATTTGGACTTATGAACGTGCATCAGGTAGGCGCATTATTTTCCCTTGGAAAGCAGACGGTTTTCCTTCAGGAGATTTGCATATGGATGTGGTTTTTAATGAAGAACTATTGTGCGATCCAATTGAGGTCTATATCCCTTCGTCAATTGGTGAAAATAGGTTAGTGTGGGCAGCTTCTAAAGAACTGTCATTGGCATGGAAATTGCTGTGGTTAGAAACCGATATGTATCCACAAGGCAAAGATTTATATGATGCAACACTCTTAGCGGAGCAAACTTCATTGTCCTTTGACATTCTTTATCAAGTGCTTCATTCAAGTGAAGATTGGAAGAATCAGGTTGCATGGAAACCAAACTTTTCTTGGAAATCGGGATTTCCTTGGACAGAATCACCGGGTTCAGTATATCTAGATTGGGACAACTTTAAGCTCGAGTATCCTGGGGTTGAAGGTGAGGCAAAGGATTGGCAAGCTCGGCTTTCACTGGCCTTAGCACCGACAGTGGCCAACCTTGAGGATTGAACCTGTAGATAACTGGTTATAGAATCCAGGAATTAGATAGATATCATAGAAG
Source organism: Microcoleus sp. S13_C3 (assembly GCF_036700905.1). Classification (NCBI taxonomy): domain Bacteria; kingdom Bacillati; phylum Cyanobacteriota; class Cyanophyceae; order Oscillatoriales; family Microcoleaceae; genus Microcoleus; species Microcoleus sp. S13_C3. The sequence continues at coordinate 33,850 of NZ_JAUBPT010000058.1, forward strand.
TCAGCAAGGGAGCGCTCGCTCATAATTAAGGGAGTGTCTACAGCCACCCAGCATCATCGAGAAAAGCGTATTTAGAAAAGTGGAAGATTATGATTCCAATCAATGAAGCCCAAAAGCAGTTGCAGCAGTTGATCGATTCGGTGAGTCAGTCGCACCAACCTATTGTGATTGCAGGACAGACTAGCAATGCAGTGTTATTATCTGAATCTGACTGGGCATCTGTGCAGGAGACACTGTATCTTCTATCAGTCCCAGGGATGCGGGAATCGATTCGGGAAGGACTGGCAACGGCAATTGAGGATGGCGATCGCTCTTTGGAGTGGTGAATGGGAATCTGGTATACACCAAACAGGCACAGAAAGATGTCAAAAAACTGGTGTATAGCAATTTACGAGACAAAGCACAAGAGTTCAGGCGCTACTATGGGTATCAGTCAAAGAAAAGACTATCCCACGATATGTATTTACTCTAGATAAGGTGATAACACATAATGCAAAAGCAAACAGACGATCTTAATCAGCAGTTAGAATCAGTTCGTTGCAAAATTATTAATTCCTACCTTACAACTATTGAAGATAGCTTTCTCGAAAACCGTCCCCAACTAAAACTTATCAATTATGGTACGGGTTCCGGAAAAACTCACCAATTGTTTCAAGCGATTTATAAAACCATACAAGAACATCCAAAAAATCAAATAATCGGTATATATGTTGCCCCCTTGAGAGAACACTTATGTGTTCCCACTTCAGTTGAGAGCCAATACCCAGATATTCCCGTGTATAAAATAAATTCGTTAGCAATGAAAACGACGGATGAGTATATCAAATTATACAAGGAATTGATATCTTTAATTCTCAACAACAAAAAGATTTGGAAGATCGATCGAAAAGTATGTACTGATGAAAAGCTTCAGGCAAATAGACGAAACCTTGAGAAAGTAAAAGATGTGATTAAACGCCTTGAATATGTAAAAAACACAGGTTTGGGAGATGAGGATTTTAATAAATCTGAGACTGATAAAGCAATATGGGAACTGAATTATTTAATTGAAAGCTTTTTAGAATTTTTTATCCAATGTGAATTAGATAAAAGTAATTGTCCTGCTGAATGTTTAAAGTTAATTGAAATATTTTTTCCCTTCCACCTTCTGCAAAACAAATCGGGAATTTTGATGCTCACGTATGATAAATTTGAAACGCTTATTCCGTACTTTATCCACAACGGTACAAAATGGGTCAAGAAAAGCAGTCATCTCGATCGATATGTTATTCAGCATACAGATAACTCCAGAAAGTTTATCCTTGCCTTGGACGAGCAGGAAGATGGCTATCAAATTATGCTACAGAAGAAGATTGATATCATCTCTCCTGAAAAACTGGCAATCAATAATGCGCTGTCATCTATCAATAGAGAATTTTCGATGCTGTTTTCAACTCAAAACAATGAAAACAGAGATTTTTTAAATTTTGTAGATAAGAATAAGGGAGCTTTTTACGAATTTCAAGAACACTTGGAAAAAGACAAAGCTCTAGAAGAAAAATTGCAAAAATTCGCCCGCACATATCAAAGACTGACTGTTGAGGAGGGAAACTCTATCAATTTTTTACAACAGATAGTAGGAATTAAAAATGGGCTTGACGAATCACTGAAAGAAATTTTGGAAATTTTCGATAATCATGATGAACCAAATCACATTATATTTAATTTTGAAAGGTTATCCAGAGTTGTTTCAAAATTCGAGAATAATAGAAGTTTATTGATTCCTCAAAAGCTTTACAATAAAATCTGTGATGATTTAATGAACATTTTTGCATACAACAACCTATACATCTACAACCTCGAACCCCTGCAAGAATTGTTTTTAACCAAACCTTCTGGCGGGCACGTCCAAATCACAGAGGAAAAAGTGGCAGATAATACTTCTGTAGCAGAGTTAATTTATGCCATTCTAGCTGTTCGATCGCAAATCAAAACCATCAAAGATTTTCTAGCTAACGTCTTAGATGCTGAAGATTCTCAATCCCGTTCTTTAGAAATTTGGTCGAAACAAATAGCTAAAGTCCAAAAGGCAAGTGAAGAAAGCCCCTCGCAAAATCAACTGCTAAAATACTTAAATACTACTTATGTCTATGAAAGTTATAAGTCTATCATAAATATCAAAGAAATTTCTCGTTATCAAAATCCTAAAAATAATCTTATCGATCGCGCTCTTAGAGAAGTTTCTATTGGTAGTACGGCTATATTGACTTCGCCTGAATTCAAGATAAATTCCATGTTATGCAATAATAGTAATGTGATTTTTCTGATTTCAGCAACAGGAGGAATTTTAGGAGATTTAAGCACCAGTTATGATATGCAGTATTTCAAAGATAAATTGCGGAATGCTAGTGAATCCGGTCAAAGTTCCTTTAAGGAAATGAGCGAGGAAGAAGTATCGCTTTGCGAAAACATCAGAGAGAGTCGTGAGGCGAAGCGACAGATTGCAGTAAAGTTTTTCGGTCAGGATTTATTGTCTTTCCCAAATAACGCAACTAAAACAGTTGTGGAACGATTTGAAGAAACTATTTTAAAAGGTTTTATCGATAATCTCCAGCAGGATGGGAATTGGCTGGGAATTTACAAAATCCAAGAACTTCAAAAGTTTATTCGTTTCTTGTTTTACCTGTTTGAGGATGACTCAATTCAAGAAACAATTGCTTTTACTCAAACTCTACGCTGGATTAAAAAGTTAATTCAACATTGCGAGCAACGCAATCAGGCTAACTTTATATTTGAGGTGTCACCAGAGCATCCAAACATATATTATATGCAAGTGAGGCATCAGAAATATCAGAGTAATATTAAGATTAAAATAATTTTGTATGAGGCCTCATTCAACAGTCTTTACTGCGACAAAAAAGTTCCTCACACGTATTTGGATGAGCTGGTTGAAAAAGAAGGGGAGAAAATCTTCTTTATATCGGCTTATCAATCAGCTTCCAAAGGATTGAATCCTATCATCAGAAACCCTAACGGCGATGAAAAAGATTTCGACTCTTTAGCTTTGTTAATGGACAGTTACTATACAGTAATGGGTCCATCGCTTAACAAATCAAAAGATTCGGGATTATCTATTACGCTTTACCATTTTGCCTTAATGAAAAGTATTGTAAACTTGGGAGAGTCTAATCTTGAAATCAAAGATTTCAACCAATACCTCAGCCGACCAGAAGCGGGAGAATTTCGACAGCAGCAACACCAGATTTTATTAGGTAAACAAGTTTTGCAAGCTATCGGCAGATCTGAGAGACGCGATTTTCCAAACCAAGTGGTAAAAATATTTGTTAATGAAGAAACCAGAAAAAATTTAGTGAATTTTTACAGATACCTGGAAGGGAAAGAAAAGGAGGAAATTCGGAAATTTTCCGTTAACAACCACAAAGTTTACTTAAGCGTTCGAGAAGAAGAGAAAAAACGATCGATTAAGGATTATGACGATCATGTTATTGATGAGATTGATGCCACTCTGGCTTTTCAAGACTTTAGAACACAAATGTTGGAGGAAATCGAGCGCTTTCATCTTAATAAACATACTTTTGACATCACAAAAACGTGGGATGCGTTGCGCGACCCAATTGTTTTCAAAGACCCAGCTAAGTATCTGGAAAAGTTGCGAGATTCAGGGCTATTTCCTGCTGAATTTATTGAGTCATTATTCTATCACAACCCAGAACAAGTTGAATTTACGCCCTATTTAGCTTCCGAGGAAGAAAGCGGTAAAAAAATCCAGATTATCAGTGATAGCATCAATGGGGAAAAAATATATCCTTATCAGAAGCGGTTATATCCTGAATATCTAAAAATCAGCGAGCGAGGCTATGACTTAGAAGGTAATGAAATTGGCTCCCTAGATACTTCGACTGATTCAATCTACAGACGGTACAACAAGTTGATGCCACAACCGCAAGTTTTTAATACTTATATTCCGCGTCCGCATTTCTTTTACGATGTGTTGTATCCCTCACTCGCTGAAAATTTTGTGGAAGGCTGGATTAAAGATGAAGTTTTCCAAGGCAAAGACTGGAAAGACATAAAATCCAGCTATCGTTTTGAGCCATTGCGAGATTTCAAAAAGTATCGTAAGCTATACGAGCGGTTTGATTTGTACTATGTCAAGGAGAATACGCTATTTTGTATTGATGTTAAAGCTTGGAGCGTGGCTTCGGGAAATCGCCTGTCCAAAAAGACGCTGGATAAAACCGAAAACAAGCTGAATGCGATTGTTTCAGACTATCCAGAATTTAGCACCGCAAGGGGGTTACTTCTTAACTTGCACGCCGCCCAAGAAAAAAATCTACAATACTCACCCATGTTATTTTCGGGAAATTTGATTTTCTTTGACGATCGCAATTGTCCAGTACAATCCAATATCCTCACAGACTTTTTGTTTCACAAGGAGAAATAAAATGAAAAATAAAACAGCAGCCTTATCAGATATATCGCGAACCAACCAAATAAAAATCTTAGAAACTCCACAAAAAGTTGCCGAAAAACTGTTTCAGTATCTATTTAAAAGCGGACAAGGGATAGAACATTTTATTCTTAAAGATCCGATTGCTAAAGATAAAGATTTTGAAAATGAGGAGTCACCGGCTAGCTTTTATAAAGAACGGCATAAAGAAATTAAAAATGAAATCAAAAAAAGGCTGGTTGAACATGGGGAAAAACGGGAAAATTCAGACATTCAATACTTCCTATCCTATACTGGTGGCCAAAAATATGTGTTCTTTTTATCCCCTAATAAAAATCATTCGGGATGGCAAAAGTTATTTACAGACAATTCTAGCGATCGAGAAAGAATTTTCAACCTCATTTTCAAGTTTTATATTCTGTCTCAAGGCTTATCCGTTGAAACACTAAAGGGTTTTGAAGAATTACTGTTACTTCATTCCACGACGCTAAGCAAATCGAAAGACGCTCTTTTTGTATGGGGACAGAATTTGTTAATCAAATACAATCCACATAATGTACTAACATTAACATTGTCTAGAAAAAACCGAAAATTTTTATTACAAAAAGATCGAAAAGATTACAAGACTGTAGATGGTGATAATTTAGGAGAGTTGTTGGTATACAAAAATAAGAATTACTACTTCGAGCGCGATCTAGATGCTCGCAGCAAAAATTATATTTATTTTATGCAATTTGATAGCGATCCTAAAAAATATGACAAGTTCAAAAAAACTCAGCTTTATCATTACCAAAACCTCATGACAAAATTTGAGGGTTTTTTAAGTGAGTGCAATATTGCTTTCAAGTCTCTTCATTTTCAGGCCGATCACTACTTAGAAAACCATTTCATCAAAGACATAGAATCTGTAGAATCGTTAGAAATTATTAACAATACTGGGGTCGATTTAGCTGAATCTGACCAACAAGTTCTGCAACATTTTCTGAAACATCAAGGCGTATCTACTATCGCATTTTACAATGATGGAAAAACTGTTAGTACCTATGAAGAAGTAGAAGCTGACGGTGAGGACGAGATTTGCTGGAGAATTACTGAATCTATTAAATGGTCAGATATTCAACTCGAACCGGAAAAAAACTATTTGGTTTTCAATAAATTTTTGGAGGAAGAAGCGGGTTCAATGGCTTACCAGAGAAAAGACGCTCTGTGGTGTCCATCAACAACAATAGATAGTGAATCGCAAGTAGATTTTTATTCACAGTTAAAGAAAAGATTTAACTATTTGGAGACAGGACAGTTTTTTAGCACACAGGGGATAAATATACCAAAATTTACTGCTGTGGGAGATGAGCAATCTGATTGGGCGCTTCTTAATTATACAGATCGTAAAATCGATCGAGCTAGTCTCCACGATGAGACGAAAGCTTTTACCGAGGGTAATTTTTTGGATGTAGAGGGTTCTATTTTTGCTTATCTAATAGGGGAAAAAGATAGCAAGCAATGGAAAAATTTTTGCTCTACACATAAAATAAATATTTCCCCAGAATTTCAGAAAGTTTTGATTGAGTTGGAAATTAAGAACTGGATATCCCAGAGTCTTGCAAATCCGAACTTGGGCTTGCGTATTACTAATCAATCATTTCCGGAAAAACAATTTTTTAGTATTTATGTACGCAGCCCTAAAAACAAGGAAGCTAAAGCGGTTGCGGTAGAATTTCTGTATCAAGATGGTTGCATATACATAAAAAATTTAATGCGCGATTTGAAACAAATAGAATCTAAATTTCGCTTTTTAAGAAGGAGAAAAAATAGTTCAGAAAAATTAATTAACGATCAAAAATATTTTGTAGATGAATCAGAGGCTCTGTATATTAGTTGTTATACAAATGATTTTTATACGCCAACCTTAATTGGACGGATGGGTATTATTGAAGATATCGAAAGCGGAGAGCTAACAATCAACCGAACAATTCAAGGTGAAAATAGTAGTAGATTATTACCTTTGATATCCTATTACAACAGCGAGATTCAACCTATTAACAAAATCCAAAATATGATCTGCTTGGATTTGAAGAACGAAACATTTATTCAGTATTATGTTCCTCCAGCACAAAGTATCGGAAAATTGATTAAGAAAGGCTTTAGAGTCTATCATTTGATTGGGAATAGATATTCAGGAGAGTCAATTGCCAGCTCTGAACTGATCGAGCATCCCATCACAGCTTTACATTTTAGTACGCTAACTCAAAATGTTTTAAAGCTCGGTGAAAACAGTCAATTATCCCTGTTACAAAAAGTAGTAAAGGAATTAATGGGAAGTTGAAAAAAGGATGAATTTGAATGCTGCTTCCAGAAAAAATCCAGATAGTTCAGCGATCGGAGAAGATCATGGGATACACTCACATCTGGTCTGAGGCCGGCTCTAAGTATCAACGTCAGCTAGAAGCCAACCTGCTACTTAGAGCCGATCGTACTTCTCGATCGCTCTTTGGACTGGTGAGGAGAACCCACTAGACGTGCCATAATCAGCCATATTATCTGGTACGCGATCGCCTGAACCTATGGATGCGCTAATCGGCAAAACTTTACAGGGTGGAAAGTACACCCTCGAACAAGAATTGGGCCGCGGCGGCTTTGGAATTACTTTCAGGGCAAATCACCGCTATTTAGGACAGCCTGTAGTCATAAAAACGCTCAACGAATCTCTGCGGCAGCAACCCAATTTTGCTGAGTTCGATCGCAAGTTTCAAGACGAAGCGAGGCGGTTGGCTTCCTGCGTTCATCCCAATATTGTCCGCGTCAGCGATTTCTTTGTCGAAGACGGGCAGCCTTACATGGTGATGGACTACATTGCGGGTCAGAATTTGGCAGATGTAGTCGGTTCAAATAATCCGCTGCCAGAAAATGTCGCAATTCTCTACATCACTCAAATTGGGGCTGCTTTGAAAGCAGTTCATCAAAAGGGTTTGCTGCACCGAGATATCAAACCACAAAACATTATTTTGCGCCAAGGTACTCAGGAAGTCGTGCTGATTGACTTTGGCATTGCCCGCGAGTTTACTCCAGGTGCAACCCAAAGTCACACTAATATGGTGTCAGACGGCTACGCGCCCCCAGAACAGTATTTTGCCCAAGGAAAATATACGCCAGCCACAGATGTTTACGGTATGGCGGCGACGCTTTACACTTTACTGACAGCACAGGTGCCGGTGGCTGCAATTTTACGCACCAGTCAGCCGATGCCTTCACCCCGCGACTTGCAGCCTCAACTAAGTGCGGCTGTCAGTTCGGCGGTGATGCGGGGGATGACGGTAGAAGCTCAAAATCGCCCTGCTACCGTCGATGAGTGGCTGTCGCTGCTGCAGGGGCAGCCTCATGGTGCAGCGTCGCCGAGCACCGGGCCGACAGTGGCGGTGATTCCGGGACACGGGCCTCAGTCGCCTGCGGGTTCCAGAACAGCGCCTGCGGTGGTGTCTTCTGGGGACAACAACCGCAAGGTTTGGTGGATTTTGGGGATCGTGGCGATCGCACTTATTGTGGCAGGTTTTGTCGGTATTGCTAGGGTTTTCCTCAACCGGCCGTCTTCGGAACCCGCACCGGTGGCCCAGGACGATCGCACTTCGGCCCCAGCAGATCCAGACGCGCGCGTGAACCCCGCACCAATTCCCGCGCCGACACCAACGCCAGCACCCACTCGCAGAGAAGCTCCGCCGCCTGCTGCTGAAACTCCAGCGCCTGCTGCTGAAACTCCAGCGCCTGCTGCTGAAACTCCAACACCCGCCCCAGCACCAACACCAGCGCCTTCTCCCGAAGCTGTCGAACCCACACCAACAGAAAAACTTGTTGACAAAGAGTTGCCGCCAGATCGATCGCCCGCACCCAGCGAACAACCGGGAACCAGTTATCAGAAGACTCCCACAATCCCTGGATTTGCCGTTGGTACGCCGGAAAGTCAGATTTTATCCCAATTGGGAGAACCGACTGACTCTCAAGCCAGGGGCTATTGGCCGAATACTCGAACCGCACTTTACGAAATATTGCCAAATCGGATTACTCTCGGCTACATTTACGATCGCGATTCGGGCCAGCTAGTACAAACAGAGGGTTCTTTTGCTCAGTCTGTGGACGATTTGGTGGTGCGAACCGCCTTAAACGGGATGGTGGGCGGCGCCAGCAGGGAGATTTTGCAAGGCTTGGGCGACGTGCAGCAGCGCCGGAGTAATCGGTTTACGTTTAGGAAGGGTTCGCTGGAAGGGACGATCGAACGCAATGAGCGCGATCGGATTTACATCGGCGTCTGGGACGACAACTTGCATTAAAGTTGGCATGGCTGACATTTTGCACCCTTGTCAATAAACGTTGAAAGGGCGGGCTCTTCGGCCCACCCCACAGGAAAACTCAACTCTTGTGGAACAGGCCGGAAAGCCTGTTCAAGAAAATGGTGGAAGATGTAAATATTCTTGACTCAGCTTTGTGCCCAAATCCCAAATCTAAAATCTAAAATCTAAAATCTAAAATCTAAAATCGCTTGACGCAACACGAAATATTGTCTATGATTAAAGAACACACGAGGGGCTGTAATGGTTTCGACAGGGTGGCGAAAGCTGCTCCGTGATGCAGGTCGAGAGGGAGTCTACTCTCGTTAATATCGGCTCAAAAAAAATAGTAAATGCGAACAACATCGTTCCTTTCGCTCGCAAAGCCGTAGCTGTAGCCTAAAAACTTCTTGAGCTTGGTTTAGAGTGTATGCCACCTAACTCCGTTAACGGTAGCATAACAACCCCCAACGGATGCCCTAGCTAAACGTTTCTAGTCGGCTAGCTAGGAAAGCAATCACTAGAAAATCCTCCCATTTAGGATAAAGATGGTTCCCGCCCCGAGGATCAGAGGGGATAAACCTGTGAACGATCGGAAGGTAAATACCCGCTTTGGACGGCAGTTCGATTCTGCCCAGTTCCATAAAAAAAGTAGCGTAAAATCAATGGTTTAAACCATTTGAAAGTTACTTTAAAGCATTATAAAGGGCTCAGATTTAACTCTGAGCCCTTTTGTTTGGCTCAGATAGCTCAACTCATCCGTGTATCCGTGTCAAAATCCCTGCAGTGCTCTACCTTTTCCCCGCCTGGGGACTGAAATATTTGCTGGTCGTTTTTCAATTTGCGTCCTCACCGCCTTGCAACCGTCAACCGCCAACCATAAATTACCAACCCCATTAGCTACGCTGCGGGCTCATATAATTATAACTTCACCCTGTGTGTGCGTTGTTGGAGCCAGTCCGGCGATATACTAAAAAGCGGTAAAGCATTAAAAATCTTTACAAACACCCGACTCTCCAAGCCTACTCCTACTAAGGATGGGTATAAAAATATATGCGAGCGCTCAAAAGCTGGAAATAATGAACCCAGGAATTGACTTACAAGGAAGTTTTGTAGAAGCCCTGATGAATTTGGGCTTACCGACGGACATCGCCCAAGTGCTTTGGCTACCGCTGCCAATGTTGCTGATGATTGTCGCTGCCGTCTTCGGGGTACTGACTAGCGTCTGGCTGGAACGGAAAATTTCCGCCGCCGCTCAACAGCGGGTAGGCCCGGAATTCATCGGCCCTCTGGGAGTGCTAGCACCCGTTGCTGATGGTCTGAAGTTGGTATTCAAAGAAGACATCGTACCCGCAAAAGCTGACGCGCTGCTATTTACCCTAGGCCCGGTAATTGTGGTGATTCCAGTTTTTCTGTCTTACTTAATCGTGCCCTTCGGAGAGCATATGCTGATCGCCGATATGGGGACAGCAATATTTCTGTGGATTGCTCTGTCTAGCATTCAGCCGATCGGCTTGCTGATGTCCGGCTATGCTTCTAACAACAAATACGCCCTCCTCGGAGGACTCAGAGCCGCCGCTCAATCCCTCAGCTACGAAATTCCCCTAGCTTTGGCAGTATTGGCAGTTGTAATGATGTCCAATAGCCTCAGTACGATCGACATCGTACAGCAGCAAGCCGGCTACGGCATTGTCGGCTGGAATATCTGGCGGCAGCCCGCAGGTTTCCTGATTTTCTGGATCGCAGCACTAGCAGAATGCGAACGGTTGCCCTTTGACCTCCCGGAAGCAGAAGAAGAATTGGTAGCAGGATATCAGACTGAGTACACAGGCATGAAATTTGCTTTGTACTATATCGCTTCCTACGTTAACCTCGTCCTTTCTTGCCTGCTAGTAGCAGTTTTGTACCTCGGCGGCTGGGAATGCCCGATTCCTGTCGGAGTGCTGACAAATGCCCTGGGATTGAGCGAGACGACTCCTTGGTTGCAGGTAATTACCGGCTTGCTGGGCATTACAATGACGATGCTGAAAGCCTACTTTTTCTTGTTTCTGGCAGTTCTGCTCCGCTGGACTCTGCCGCGAGTTCGGATCGACCAATTGCTAGATTTGGGATGGAAGTTTTTGCTGCCCGTTGCTTTAGTTAATTTGCTATTGACCGCAGCTTTGAAGCTTGCCTTTCCCTTTGCTTTTGGCGGTTAATTCGTAATAGGTAAATGGCAACAGCTAAAAAAAATAGCTGTTAAGCAATTACCTATTATCAATTAGCAATTACCAAAAACTCAAGTACAGAGAGAGAACACCATGCTAAAATTCCTCAATCAAGTAGGCGAATACGCCAAAGAGACTCTTCAAGCTGCTAAGTATATCGGTCAAGGGCTATCTGTTACCTTTGACCACATGAGACGCCGACCGATTACGGTGCAGTATCCTTACGAAAAATTAATTCCTTCCGAACGTTTTCGGGGCAGAATTCACTTTGAATTTGACAAGTGCATCTCCTGCGAAGTCTGTGTTCGGGTGTGTCCGATCAATTTGCCTGTGGTGGATTGGGAATTTAACAAAGAAACTAAGAAGAAACAACTCAAGCACTACAGTATCGATTTTGGTGTTTGTATCTTCTGTGGCAACTGCGTAGAATATTGTCCGACTAATTGTTTGTCGATGACAGAAGAGTATGAGTTAGCCGCCTACGAACGTCACGAATTGAATTATGACAACGTGGCCCTCGGACGTTTGCCCTACAAGGTTACAGACGATCCGATGGTGACACCGCTGCGCGAATTCGCTTATTTGCCGAAAGGTGCGATCGACCCCCATGAAGTTTCCTACACCGATCGCCGTGCCGGTCTGCGTCCAGAGGAAATTATCGAAAAGTAGGTAATGGGGCATGGGGCATGGGGCATGGGGCATGGGGCATGGGGCATGGGGCATGGGGCATGGGGCATGGGGCATGGGGC
>NZ_JAUBPT010000059.1:0-44851 GCF_036700905.1 Microcoleus sp. S13_C3
GAAGGATGGTGTCGGTAATGGTGACGTTTTCGGCTGTGCTTGGGCCGTTATTGACTGTGGAAATTGTGTAAGTAACTATTTCACCCGGTGCTGCTGCCGTAGTCCCGGTTTTGGTGGTAACTACATCGGCACTAGCAGCAACAATTGTAGTTGGGGCTTGAGATATTAGTAGGGAACCGTTGTTGTTACCTAGTATGGGGTCATAAGTGCTGGAGTTGCTAAAGGCGGTGTTGGTTATGGTTGTGCCGATCGCTGTCGCTGCGGGGACAGTTGCGGTTATGGTGCGGGTAGTGCTAGCGCCGTTAGCCAGAGTCGGAATCGTCGGCCAGGTGACAATCTGCGTTTGAGGGTCGTATACGCCATTGCCAGCGGTATCGACAGCGCTGACGAAGGTTAAGTTTGCCGGCAGTTGATCTTGAATCTTAACGTCTGCGGCGCTACTGGTTCCGTTATTAGTGGAAATAATTGTATAGGTAATGGTGCTGCCGGGGGTGGCGAACGAGGGGCCTGTTTTAGCAACGGAAATGTCGGCTGAAAGTGCGGGAGGGTTGATAGTTTCGACAGCGAGATTAGCAATCTCATGAATGTTTGTAGACGCGCCTGTCGAACTAGCAAAACCAAATTTCAAAGTAGCCGGTATTGCTCCGTTTGCAGTGACCAAATCCGGTATGGTGATAAAAGTTTCGTTCGTCTCAAATACGCCGTTGCCGTTATCGTCTAGAGCAACTGAAAGACTGTTTGAACCCGGCAGTAATGTAATTTGGACTGTTTTTTTTACATTAGCAGCGGTGCGAGTGGTTGCCGAAAGATTATCTATGCCGCCGGGAACGGTAGCGGTACCTAAAAAGCTATATGTTGTGGCTGCGCTGCCTCGAATTGTTATTGAATCAGGTCGCGGCCCGGGGCCATCTTTGCCCGCTTGAGCCGGATTGGAAAAATTGCCAAACTCGTCTAATCCAATACCTAAATAACCTCCTACAATACCAGGCGTTATGGGGTCCGAATTTCTCCTTGCATAGCCGAGACCGCCGCCGTAGCCTCCCGCTGCTGTTGGCGTAGTTGTTCCGTCAATTAGGAAAAAACTAACGCCATCCGCACCACCTGCTCCGCCATAGGCAAATAAATTAAAGGTAACTTTTAGCCCCTCAGCGGAAGAGATGGGGCTGTTGTAGATGACAAAAGCTGCTTGGTTCCCATTTGCTGATGTTAATCTCAAAGCGCCGCTGCCTACTGGATCGATGCGCCCTCCCACTACACCGGGAATAATGCCGGGGCCGGTGCCTGCGGTTAAGCCAGGAGGGTTTGATGAAGCGTCGCTAGTTCCATAAATCCAAGGCCCTAGTGCTGTTGAACCTTCAAAGGTTTCGGCAACTAAGGTAGCCAGGACTGATGTGTAGGCTTCTAGGACTTCTTTTTCAAAGGCTAGTTCGGTATTTATTTGTCCTGTAGTAATTTCTAATTCCCAGTTGCCACCTAATGCTGCACTCCCTGTTAGGTTATTGGAAGCAGCAATATTTGCTCCTGTTATTTCACTGAGTTTTTGTATGAATTTAATGCCGGATTCGCCGGCGGCTATGTTACAGCCGTAAAGTAGAATGCTGCCGGATTCGTTAAGGCCTTTTCCCCACTGCTGCAATTGGTTGCTGTAGGTTTCTAGATTATCAATATTAAGTTCTGCCCGGCCGATTTCTACTGCTGCTTCTCTGCCGTGAGAAACTATGTGCAGGCTGGTGATGCTGCTGCGCTGACCCAGAATTTCGGTGATTTGCTCGATCGCCTCCCTAGTAGGATTGAGTACAAATACTTCCGTTCCTGCTTTAATACCACCGATCAATTGCTGGTAGTTTTCTACTCGGGGGTCAACAATCACTAGAGATTTTTTCGCGTCCGGTTCTGCTGTAGAGCTTGCTTTTTCAATAAAAAAGTTGTTCTTAGTGGCAATATTCGTAGATTTAGGTATTTTTACGGCAGACAAATTCGGCAGATTGGAGATCATTTTCATTATTCCCTGATTTAGTTATTAGTTATAACCTAATCAGCTTGACAAAATTCAATAAACACCCACATATAAATCTTAATAAATTATTTATAGAAAAATAATTTATTACTTATGTATTTTTTTGGTTGAGATTTTAGGAAAGAATGGGATGGGGACTGCAGCGGGCGATCGCGCGTGGCTAGGGCGAAAAATCACCGCAACTCTTACGCAAGCGTTTTCGGGCTTTGACTGCGCTAGTTAAGTCTTTTTGTTTGAGAAGGGGCTATCCCATAACTGGGAGATTGCGATCGCCAATTAATTATTGACGCCTTGCTGAAAAAAAGGCAATGGTTCCGGTACGGCGAGGATTCTCAGTACGGTTGTAGGGAGAATTTTTTGTTGAATCTTCACCGTAAGTCAACTTAAAGTCAACTTAGAAAATTGGTTTCCCAGAATAGGAAAATTTTTAATTTTCAATTCTATTTACTACTGTTACTCATGGACATCGCCGTCAAGTTTACCAAGAAATTGGGTCTAAAGCCCCGTCCTTCGCTCGACGGCTTTAATTAATTATCAACTTTTGTTAAGTGTTTTCTTGAACTTTCTTGCATTGTGTTCATTGTAGAGTATAGTAACTATACTACAGGTAGAATAACCGCCGATACACATGAGACACCACGCTCAAACGCCTGGTCCCAAAACAATAATGGTTAGTGGGTGGCGAAAACCACGAAAAACATAGCTGGGCTAACTAATGTAAGCCAAAATCAGAGACTAAACTTTTTATTTCTAAAATGTACTGTCTAAAATGTACTGTGGGGCACACAGAAAAAAGAGAAGCAATTCTCGAAAGCTTGGGGAGACAAACCCTCGCTCGGCTATCTAAATTAAGCTCGATATTTGGTTCCTTTGAACGGATACCTGGTTTAAACACTGCCGCAAGGATAGATAGTTTTAAGGTATGTCGCAGAACCAAGAATCCCCTCGCCTTCAGGCAGGGGAGTGTCAATTATCGTAAGATAATATCCAAAAAATCTTAGAAAGACCTCTAAAGTATACAAAAATTTACATAGCGTAAGGCAAGTTAACACCCCCTGGGAGTTGACAAGTTGCACTAATCTATGATTTAAATTTTCGGGTATCTGCCGCCAAAGGCAGTAGACCTCTTGCAAAAGTCCTTTTCATAAATTTATTGGACGGGCTCTGGGGCCCATTCCACAAGAAAAAATAACTCTTGTGGGATGGGCCGAAGAGCCCGTCCTAGTTATTTTTGCAAGAGCTCTAGTGAAGCGATCGCAGGATTTGAGAATTCAACGCGAGATAGGCGCAAAAAATTCCAACACTAGGGTGAGAGACGTTGTGCTGGGTGCGTACCCTACGGGAGATGCGGAAAAATTGAGGGTGGCGCGATCGCACTTTCTCGGACTCGGCAACCCCCAATTCCGCGCTTTTTCAACCTTAGTCAATATCGAGTTCCCGCACTAAAAAAGCCCATTCATCAGCCAATTCTTCAATCACTTTAGCAGTAGGTTTGCCGCCCCCGTGTCCCGCTTTAGTTTCAATGCGAATTAACACGGGTTTTTCTCCGGCGTGGGTTTCTTGCAAAGCAGAAGCAAACTTGAAACTGTGGGCCGGAACCACCCGATCGTCATGATCGGCAGTTGTAATCATTGTCGCCGGATAAGCGGTTCCCGGTTTGAGATTGTGCAACGGAGAATAGCCGTGAATTGTGGAAAATTCTTCGGGATTTTCCGGCGATCCGTATTCAGAAGTCCACGCCCAACCAATGGTAAATTTGTGGAAGCGCAACATATCCAAAACGCCGACTGCGGGCAATGCTGCACCGAACAATTCCGGCCGCTGAGTCATGCAAGCCCCTACTAATAAACCACCATTGCTACCGCCTGCGATCGCCAATTTTGCAGGTTTGGTATACTTGTTTTCGATCAACCATTCAGCGCCAGCTATAAAGTCATCAAACACGTTTTGCTTATTCAACTTTGTGCCTGCTTGGTGCCATGATTCGCCGTACTCGCCGCCTCCCCGCAAACAGGCTGTTGCGTAAACTCCGCCCATCTCTAACCACACTATCCTGCTAACAGAAAAACTCGGAGTTAGCGAGATGCCAAAACCACCGTATCCGTACAGGTATGTGGGGTTATTGCCATCCAAGTGCAAGCCTTTCTTGTGGGTGATAAACATGGGTACTTGCGTACCGTCTTTGCTTGGGTAAAAGACTTGTTTTGTCTCGTAATCGTCGGGATTAAAATCGACCTTTGGCTGCCGATAAATCGTACTTTCATCTGTCACCAGATTATACCGATAAATGGTGTTTGGCGCAGTGAAACTGGTGTAAGCATAAAAGGTTTCGGTGTCGTGGCGCTTGCCGCCGAATCCTCCCACCGAACCGATTCCCGGCAAAGCTATTTCTCGCGCGAAACAGCCGTCTAAGTTGAAGATTTTAATTTGGGTGTAGGCGTCTTTCAGATAAGAAGCCACAAATTGATTGTTGAGGATGCCAATACCTTGGAGGGTTTCGGCTGCTTCGGGGATAATTTCTGTGAACCCCCCCTGAATCCCCCCCTTACCAAGGGGGGGCGACGGGGGGGTTTCGTCACCAGCGAGGGATGAAGGAGGGGGGTTGTTGGTGTCGATCGCAATTACCCGGCCGCAAGGTGCATTTAAGTCAGTTTGAAACCAGAACAGAGGGCCTTCATTGTCGATGAAGCTGTACTCTGCCTCGAATTCGTTAATGAGTTCTACAACAGGCGATTCAGGGGCTGTTAAGTCTTTATAGAAAATCAGGTTTTTTGTTTCAGTTCCCTGCCAAACTGATATAATTAGATATTTGCCGTCTTCAGTGACGCCGCCGCTAAATCCCCATTCTTTTTGGTCTGGGCGATCGTAAATCAATACGTCTTCAGATTGGGCTGTTCCTAACTTGTGATAAAACAGTTTTTGGTAATAGTTAACGTCTTCGTGCTTGCTTTTTTCGTTGGGTTCGTCGTAGCGGCTGTAAAAAAAGCCTTTACCGTCGTGAGTCCAGGATGCGCCTGAGAATTTCACCCACTTTAAATGATCCGATAAATCTGCACCTGTTTCGATATCGCGGACTTTCCATTCTTGCCAGTCGGAACCGGAAGTTGACAAACCGTAAGCCATGTATTTGCCGTCTTCGCTGATAGCTATCCCACCCAAAGCAACAGTTCCATCTTCTGAGAGAGTGTTGGGGTCAATTAATACTTTGGGTTCGTCGTCGAGGGATGTTAACGTGTAGAGTACGGATTGATTTTGCAGGCCGTCATTCTTGTAGTAGAAATAGCGAGATCCTTCTTTGAAAGGTATGCCGTATTTCTCGTAATCCCAAAGTTGAGTCAGGCGCTGCTTAATTTTTTCCCGCGCCGGAATTTCGTTGAGGTAGGCAAAAGTGACTGCGTTTTGGGCTTCCACCCAAGCTTGGGTTTCCTCCGAGTCGGGATTTTCCAGCCACCTGTAGGGGTCAGATACTTTGACGCCGTGGTAGTCGTCTGTTTGGTCGATTTTGCGGGTTGTGGGGTAGCTTAAAGGTCGATCGAATTTGGTCATGATTTTTTACTACTCTCGGTAACTTTGTCCAGTTTACCCTTTCGCGGCAGTGACGACAGGGAACAACGACACCAAACACCAAATACCAAATACCAAATACTCGACAGGTTGAAACCTGTCGCTACACAGACAAAACCCGCGGACGCGGGTTTCATATCTTACAAATTAGTCATGGCGAGCCTCTACGAAGCAATCGCAAAAGCTTAGTATATAACTATCGTCACATCAATTGTGAACTCTTCCTCCTCTCTTCTCTTCCTTCGTGTCCTTCGCGTCTTCGCGGTTAGTTTCTCTTATTTTTAAATCAGGTATCACCACCCGTTTTCAACTAATCCAACTCCCTCCTTCCTTCCAAAGCACGAGCCAATGTAACTTCATCGGCATATTCCAAATCTCCCCCCATCGGCAAACCAAAAGCTATGCGCGTCACTAGGGTAAAAGGTTTTAATAAGTGACCGATATAAAGAGTAGTAGTTTCGCCTTCCACGCTGGGACTAATAGCAATAATTACTTCCTTAACCTTTTGCTGGCTGACGCGCCGCACTAACGGTTGAATGTTCAATTGTTCTGGGCCAATTCCATCCATCGGCGAGATAACGCCGCCAACAACGTGATATTTACCCATGTATTCCCGCGTTTTTTCTAAAGCGATTACATCGCGAGATTCTGACACTACACAAATGGTATGAGTGTCGCGGTTGGTATTACGGCAAATTTCGCAAACAGGGTCAGCAGATAAGTGAAAGCATACTTGACAGAAACCTACTTGCTGTTTGGCATCAATCAAAGATTTAGCTAGGGCTTGCACTTCTTCTTCCGGCCTCTTCAAAATATGTAAAGCGAGCCGCTGGGCTGTTTTTGGGCCGACTCCGGGCAAGCGCTGCAATTGTTCGATTAAACGAGCTAAAGGTCGAGTGTACATTAAAAATTAGCGGTAATTGGTAATATCATTTCTGGTTGATTCGCGACAATATAATTTGTGCGATGTAGGGGCGGGTTTTACCAACCATCTATGTTTTAAACTAAGTATATCATAAACTCGTCCCGCCCATACACTGAGGAATATTGACTAATTTACCCTCCACTAATTTTAGCTTTGTAGCCTAACTTTGTGATAATTTCTAGCAGCTTTTGCTTGTGTTCGCCTTGAATTTCGATTTCATTATCTTTGACTGTGCCGCCAGTACCGCATTGGGCTTTTAGCTGCTTGGCTAAAGTTGCTAATGTTTCGGGTTTTTCCTGAAAGCCGCTGATGACTGTAACTGTTTTGCCGCCGCGTCCTTTTCGGGATGCTTCGATTTTGAGGTTTTGTTGATTGGGGGGAACTTCGGCAACTCCCCGTTGGAGGGCGGCGGAGTTGTCAACGTTGCCAAATTCGGAGTAAACAATGCGTTTTCCTGATGGGGTATTGGTATCGGAGTCTTTGCGTTTTGATGTACTCATATTAGTTTATTGTTGGTCATTTTGAGTTTTTAAGTCTTTGACTAAAAAAATCTCAGTTGGGACTGGAAACTGGGAATTGATAATTGGTTGGGTTGGTTGTATTAACAAAAATGATGCTATCTGATATTATATCATATTAGTTGCCGATCGGCCGGGTTTCAACCCCTGCCTCAAAGTTAAAGTCCTCGCTATGAGGACTTTAGAATGTGTTTGAGAATGGTTTATTTAAGTGAATTTTAAGGGAATATAATCTATTGGCTTTGAGGTTGGTTTTTAATGTGGCAGGTGCGATAGCATCGATCGTACTTGATATTAGCAGTCAGTTTTAACTGACTTTAGCTATGAGACAGGGAATTAATTCTCTGCCGACCCAAAGGCGATCGCGACTTCCCCGAGTTCGATTGAATTAGTTGCAGCTCTAACTCAATCTAGCGAATCGCGTATGTTTTCTCGTGCCTGTGAAAGAATATTTATGTAGTCTTTATCAAAAGTTACTGATATAACTTTCTCCAACACTGCTTTTAGATCCCAAAGAACACGTTCTTCCGCTTGGTCTTGGAACAACGAAGGATGTTCTTCTTCAATAAAATTACATAACCATTCAAGCAATACAAGGGCTTCGTCATCGCTAAGGCTTACAGACACATTTTTATTTCCTTTTGTAGATTCCATGCTTGTAACCCTCCGTGTTCAAGAACATTTTGTAGTTTTGCAGAATTAAGTTTCCAGCCACTAATAAATTGACCCGACGGAGAAACCCTTACCCAGCAATATATCGAGGGGGTCAACGACCGAATCGACATTTCAGCGATTTGCCTACCCCCTCGCGAGATAGCCCGATCGCCCACAGCCCCATCGACTAGATATAATAAAATCTGTCCCATTATCCCAAGAAAGTCCGTGACTGTCACCCCCCTGCATCTCACCACCGAAACCAGCGCCCAACGCCCCGACTCCCTCGGCAGATTCGGCAAATTCGGCGGCAAATACGTCCCCGAAACCCTGATGCCCGCTTTATTTGAACTAGAAGCCGCTTTCCACAAATACCGCAGCGAACCCGAATTTCAACAGCAACTCCAACAATTGCTCAAAGATTATGTCGGCCGCCCCAGCCCTTTGTATTTCGCCGAACGCCTCACCGAACACTACGCTAAAGCAGACGGAACTGGCCCGCAAATTTACCTCAAACGCGAAGATTTAAACCACACCGGTGCTCACAAAATCAACAACGCTTTAGCTCAAGCATTGCTGGCAAAACGTATGGGCAAAAAGCGGGTAATTGCTGAAACTGGTGCCGGTCAACACGGCGTTGCTACTGCCACAGTTTGCGCTCGTTTTGGTATAGAATGCGTTGTCTACATGGGCGTTCACGACATGGAAAGACAGGCTTTAAATGTGTTTAGAATGCGCTTGATGGGAGCCGAAGTGCGGCCGGTGGCGGCGGGTACGGGAACGCTGAAAGATGCGACTTCGGAAGCGATTCGCGACTGGGTGACAAACGTGGAGACAACTCATTACATTCTCGGTTCCGTAGCGGGCCCGCATCCTTACCCGATGATGGTGCGCGATTTCCATGCGGTAATCGGTGAAGAAACGCGGGCTCAGTGTCAGGAAAAGTGGGGTGGTTTGCCGGATATTTTATTAGCTTGCGTCGGCGGCGGTTCTAATGCAATGGGTCTTTTTCACGAGTTTGTCGGGGAAGAAACTGTCAGATTGATTGGTATTGAAGCGGCGGGCGAAGGTGTGGATACGGATAAGCACGCTGCTACTTTGACTAAAGGAAGTGTGGGAGTTCTGCACGGGGCAATGAGTTATTTGCTGCAAGATAATGAAGGTCAAGTGATTGAGCCGCATTCGATTAGTGCGGGTTTGGATTATCCGGGTGTGGGGCCGGAACACAGTTATTTGAAGGATGCGGGCAGGGCTGAATATTATAGCGTAACTGATGCAGAAGCGCTGGAAGCATTTCAGCGGCTTTCGCAGTTGGAGGGGATTATTCCGGCTTTGGAAACTTCTCACGCGATCGCCTATTTGGAGACTCTGTGCCCGCAGCTAACAGGCAATCCGCGCATTGTGCTTAACTGTTCCGGACGCGGCGATAAAGACGTGAACACTGTGGCGAAGGTTCTGAATATCTAGGTTAGCGGAATGTGGGGCGATCGCCCTGTAGGAATTGGTAACAATTAATTGGTGTTAACTTAAGACTAAAATCCTTTGTATCTCTCGTTTGTATCGAAGTCTAGATCCCCCCTAGCCCCCCTTAATAAGGGGGGAACTGGAAGCGTTCTTTTGTCCCCCTTATTAAGGGGGAGTAGGGGGTATGCGAGGGGGATCTAGAGGCTTATCCTCAGACGGTATACTCATATTACTTTTGGCATTAAGTTGACACTAATGGTAACAATTAACTTTATTTTTCGTTTGATTTCATGTCCAAAGGTTTGATTTCGATTTGCTTGGGATTGTTGACAATCCTGCCAAAGTGTGATACCTCCATTCCTACGCGATCGCTGCCACAAACTCCCATGAATACTAATGTTGCTTCGAGTGCTATCACTGACTTAGAAAAAGCGGTTAACCAACAGATAAATCAATACCGAGCATCTAAGAAGTTGCCGCCGCTGAGTGTCGATCCGCGAATCAGTCAGATAGCAAGAATTCACAGCGAAAATATGGCTAACGGTAAAGTACGTTTCAGCCACGATGGATTTGAAGGGCGGGCGAAAGCAATTACGATTCCTTATCAAAGTGTAGCTGAAAATCTTGCTTACAATATGGGCTACAGCGACCCGGTACGCAATGCTGTTGAGGGTTGGATTAAAAGTGAGGGCCACCGTAAGAATATGGAGGGTCAGTTTAATGTGACCGGTATTGGGGTTGCGAAAAATGCCAAAGGCGAGTATTATTTTACTCAGCTTTTTGTTCGCAGTCGGTAAGCGGGAGGAAGGCACGACACGGATTCGGACACGGATACACGGATTAATTATCGAGTGTGACGTAGATGCTGAAGTTAGAAGGAAGAGGGAAGAGGGAAAAAGGCAGTCAACAGTCAACAGTCAACCGTCAACAGTCAACAGTCAACAATTACTAATAATGGAATTTGCAGATTTTCAAGTGTGCGATCGTGATATTCCCGATTCTCTCTTATCTTATTATTTGACTGCGCCGGCGATCGCCGTTGATACGGAAACAATGGGTTTGCTACCGTGGCGCGATCGCTTGTGTTTGGTGCAGTTGTGCAATCCAGAAGGTAAAGTTGCAGTGGTGCGGATTGCCAAAGATCAGACAGCAGCACCGAATTTAAAGAAGTTAATGGAAGCCGAAAATATTGAGAAAGTATTTCATTTTGCGCGCTTTGATATGGCAACAATGCGGTACAATTTAAATATTAATATTGCACCAGTTTTCTGCACCAAGCTAGCTAGTAAACTTGCTAGAACTTATACCCACAAACACGGATTGAAAGAATTAATTTTAGAACTTGAAAAGGTAGAATTAAATAAAACATCTCAAAGTTCCGACTGGGGAAATGCCACTAATCTTTCTGACGACCAACTAAATTATGCTGCTAACGATGTCCGCTATTTGCTGAGCGCTAAACAAAAGTTGACTGCTATGTTGCAGCGAGAAGAACGCTGGGAAATTGCACAGCAATGTTTTCAGTGTTTGCCCGTTTTTGTGAGTTTGGATTTATTGCAGTACAAGGATGTTTTTGAGCATGGCTAATAGCATTTTAGGTTTTAGATTTTAGATTTTAGATTTTAGATGGGGAATGACTGATGACTACCAGGGCTTAGAGTACAGGCATACAGTTCCATTCTTTTAGGGAACTGGTATAATCTTGTGTCATATTATGTCCGATCGATTGACCATAATATCCCGGCCGGGCGGGTTTTTGAGATTGTCAATTATTGGCAAATATTATTGGTGAACCCGCCCCTACCCGATTTCGGGTGAAGCGAAGCGGAGGGAATCGACCGGACTAGATATCACCTGGCAGAACTGCCATCAAATTGTTTTGTAGTGAAAACTTGAGTTATGATAAAACTCGCTTGGACTTGAGTCCTCACTACAAACGTAATTATTATTAATTGACCGGACTTGATGTGATATCAAATCCGGTAGCATCGGAAATATTCCTCTCTGTATTCTCTCCCTCTGCGTTCTCTGCGCCCTCTGCGGTTAAATCATTCCGATACAACCGGAAACGATATGAGTAAAAAAAAATTCAAAACAGTGATCTATTGCTGATTATGGCTGATCGGGATTATGTTCGTGCATCAAAGCTTCAATTTGGTCGTCAACATTTCTAATCACCTGTTCCAAAGCGGGCAACCCCTCTAAAGGCACAGGAGAAAGCCGAGTTCGATCGCGAATTTGATTCACTTTCCGCTGCAATTCTTCGGCCAGCCGCAGTGCGTCCCGACTCAAAGTAGACAACTGCTGCTGCTGGTAAAACCTCAAAGCTGCCCCCCGCAACACTTGCAGAGTGGCTTCTTCCTTGCCACCCACCGTCATTACCCGCAAGCGCAACAGCAAATGAGTGTTTTGATATATGCGCTCAACTTCGACTTGTTTGGGCTGTTCCACCGGGCAAACAGGCATATCTGTCAGCCGCTTCAACTCGTCGATGACCTCTTGGAAAAGGACGATATCGATACCTTCGAGCATCGATTTCAAAACGCCGTCTTGACTCCAAAGAATCCGGCCTTGGGACTGGTGCCGCTCAAAAAACAGGCGGCCGATACCCTCTCGCAACACTCTACCGAGCAATTCTTCCAGCAGTTGGGGCGCGGGCAAAGTTGCCAAAACTTCGACTGGGCTTGACAAGTGCAAGGCCTCGACATTCAAAACCGATAGCTGTGTCGGTGTCGGGGGAACCTCAGCGCCAGCAGGTTTAAACCGCTCAGGATGGGGCATCGAGGGTTGTGGCACAGACAGCAGCGTTGCTGCATTGGGGCCTGAAGTTGCTGAGGCGGGATTTTTGGCTGTTGGGGCTGCGGGGGTTTCTGTCTGGCTGGGTTCTCGAAGCTGGTTCCCGTGCAGCAAGTAAGCTGAGAGCATCGAGCGCTGAGTTTCCGAGGCAATTGGCTCTGTTGTGACTGAGCAATTCATGTAAGCTAAAATCCGCTGCACGTAGTCCAAGGCGGAGTCATCTTGGGCATCGACTACGCCCAATTTAAACAGATTACCTTCTAGAGATAAAGGCAAAACTTGATAATAAAGGCAAGCTTCAAAGGGGACAACTGTGTCGATTAGTTGAAATATTCGATCGGAGTCCATTGTAGCTGCCGAGCCTGTTGAAGATGTATGTACCATTAGCTGCTTTGTAGTTGGAAGCGCGATCGAGCACGACGCACCAACCTGATGCGATAAAATTAAACGCTGCAACTTCCCTGACGGAGGAATTGGCCTAACAACCGGAAGCTTTTATTAAAGAAAAATCCTTAGTCCCAGAATTTTCTCCCTTCTGTATTGCAGCCTTAAATTCTACCAAAAGATTGAGAACTAGATGATGACTAGCGCAGGCTAGACCCACTATGATCGATCGCCCGAGATTGATGCCCGTGGCTGGCAACAATAGAATTATGTCTTTAATGCACAAGTATTAGAGATGCACCACAACCGATGATTTACGGGCAACCGCTGAATTTAGGATTGATTAAAAAATCCTGAAAAGTCGATCGTGCTGCTAGTATCTTAGCCCAGAGAGTTGACTGCGATCGTCTCGGAGCGCGATCGTCATTCGATTTTAGATTTTAGATTTTAGATTTTAGATTTTGGATTGACTTGCGCGAGATAAATTCGGGGGCTTGAGGAGTTGAGATTTTCGATTTTGGATTGATTCCACGGATAAATCACGTAGCGGCTACGATCGAGAAACTCGCTTGTCACGGCAGCGCTACAATATCCCGATTGCTCTAACCTGATTTGATACAAGGGGCATCGCGCGATTTTCCACGGGGAAACTCGCAGAACTCTGTGGCTGTGAGGGAATTGATTTGTAGCGCGGATTCTGAAAAATGCTACCGCCAATTAACAATTAGCAATTGCCCGCCACCCATTACCAATCTACTCGTTGCGGAGGGATTGAGCTGCTAAATAGAGTTTGCTCCACTCGCCGATGACTTGATTGGTTTTCAGCTTTAATTCAGATGCGATCGTTTCTACACTTTTCCCTGCTTTCAGCGATTCTACCAACTGCCGCTGCACCGGCGTGAGGTTTTGTAAATATTGCTGCCACTGAGCCGGAGTCAAGCCCAAACTGTGTTCTTGGAGCGAAGTTTCCAGCCAGTTTGCGACTAATTCCGGTGCTTGTTTGACCGCAAAAACCCGAATCGCGTGGTAACTGACTTTTTCTCGCAAGCGGTAAATTTGCTTGATCGGAACCTTCAACTCCTCGGCAATTGCCTCTTGGGAACGACCTTGCAGGTAAAGCCGCAGCCACCGGGAAGCCAGCGGATCGACTTCAGCGGCCAAGTAATTCTCAAATTCTTGTTGGACAATCTGCCGCTGAGTTTGCTGCTCTTCCCAAGCTTGATTTTCTCGATACTCGGACATCGCCTGTTCGTCTAGCAGGCTGAGCGGTTCGTCTGTATCGTCGGGTAGAACCTGTTCCGACACCAGCCGCACCCAGTCTCCAGCAGGCACTTGGGTCAACCCGCCCCGCTGGGAACGCCGCAGGTAGTTGACAAAACGGTACACCAACAGCGGCTGGTTGCGGATCGGCCGCAAGCAGTATTCTTCTGTGCTCGCTAGCAGCAAAGCATTTCGCAGGCGTCTGTCTGAGGTGCATTCGGCAATCCAGGCGACTTGCTGCTGCAGGTAGCGATCGGAATTAAGCATTTCCTGAATCACTTCTTGTAGTACCTCCACCGCACTCCGCTGTCTGTCGCGACTCAGGGAAACCCACGCTTGGATTTTTTGCCGGAGCACAACCAAACCGCCCAGCCGCCCGATCAAGTTACGGTAAGCTTTTTCTGGCGGTACTCCCAGATACCGAGAAATCAAAATTCGATATAAAAAGTCGATCGCCCCAGAGGCGACAGACAATTGAGTTGGGCTAAGAGTGTCAAATCTTTCGGGCTTGTCTCCCAACAGCCAGCGGACAACACTCTCGCGGGTGCTAGAATTTTCGTCCGGGCAATCTTGTTCAAGTCGTGACTTCCAATCTTGTGCCAGTCTTTCCGCCAAGGTCATGAGCTGTTGAGCTATTTGTCTTTCACCCCCGATTTTACGTGGTATGCTGATCATTTGATTCTTTTTTGGATCTAATAGGACTTGCGCGTCGGTAAAATAATTCTGTCATTGGGTTATCGCGATCGGTAACTTTTGTAATGATTAAACGGGCAGATTAATTGCCTATTGACAAAAACACCTAACACTGTTATATGCCTAACTTTTTATTAGAACTCGGTACAGAAGAATTGCCCGCATCTTTTGTCAGAAGCAGCGCCCAGCAGTGGCAGCGACTTGTACCTGCAACTCTGGCAGAACAATCCTTGACAAATGACTCAATTAATGTATACGCTACTCCGAGGCGTTTGGCCGTTCTCGTGAAAGGACTGCCAGTTCAGCAATTAGACAGAGAAGAAGAGGTAAAAGGGCCACCCGCAAGTTCGGCTTTTAAAGATGGCAAACCGACGAAAGCAGCCGAAGGTTTTGCGAAAAAGCAGGGCGTAGAAATTGATGCTTTGGAAGTTCGCGCTACCGATAAAGGCGATTTTGTATTTGTGCTCAAAAAGATTCCGGGGCGGCTGAGTGCGGATATTTTGACAGAACTTGTGCCGCAGTGGATTAATAAGTTAGAAGGTAAAAGATTCATGCGGTGGGCTGACGGAGATTTGAAGTTTCCGCGCCCGATTCGATCGATGGTGGCACTGTTAGATGATACTGTACTGCCAATTACATTGGTGAGCGGTTCGGATACGGTCAAGAGCGATCGAATTTCCCAAGGACATCGGGTGTTATACACCCCCCCTACACCCCTGGGAGGGGTTTCGATTCCCCAAGCCGAGGATTATGTCGAGTGTCTGCGGGCTGCTTGCGTGGAGGTCGATCGCACCCAGCGCAAAAATCAAATTAAAGCACAAGTAGAAGCCGCAGCAACAAAACAAGGCGGTTACGCCGAAATTACCGAAGATTTGTTAGAAGAAGTCACCGACTTAGTAGAATGGCCGAATGCAGTTGTCGGCAAATTTGATGAGGAATTTTTGATATTGCCGCCGGAAGTAATCACCACAATTATTGTTACAAACCAGCGCTATTTTCCCATCCTCAAAAGCCCAGATTATCCCGAACTTCTGCCCTATTTTATTACAATTTCCAACGGAGATCCCGCTAAAGCCGCGATTATTGCCGCCGGTAACGAGCGAGTAGTGCGGGCAAGATTGGCAGACGGTCAGTTTTTCTACAAAGCAGACTTGGTAAAGCCTTTAGAGGATTATTTGCCCAAGTTGGAAACAGTTACTTTTCAGGAAGATTTAGGGACTGTGCGCGCAAAGGTCGATCGGCTGTGCAAGATTGCCAGTTTAATTGTCAATCAACTGCAAATCACAGAGGAAGAGCAAGCTGATGTAGCAAGAGCAGCCTTACTGTGCAAAGCCGACCTCGTAACCCAAATGGTTTACGAACTTCCAGAAATGCAAGGAATCATGGGGCAGAAATACGCCTTAGCAAGTGGCGAATCGGAAACAGTAGCCACAGCGATTTTTGAACATTATTTGCCCAAAGGTGCGGGCGACAATTTGCCCCAAACTCTGACAGGTCAAATTGTCGCAATAGCAGATAAATTAGATACATTAGTCAGCATCTTCGGCTTGGGAATGTTGCCGACTGGTTCATCCGATCCTTTTGCTTTGCGCCGCGCAGCCAATGCAATAACTAACATTATTTGGGCGGCTCAGTTGCAAGTCAACTTGCACAATTTGCTCGCAGAAATTGTTGCAGAATTTACGGCAGCCCGTCCGCAAACCTCGGCGGAGTTGCTGGATCAGTTATACGATTTTTTCTTGCAAAGAATTAGGAGTTTGTTGCAAGAAGAAAAAAATGTAGATTACGATTTGGTAAATGCAGTTTTGGGAGAAAACGACCCAGAATATACTGAACGAGCATTGCGAGATTTGTTGGACACTTTAGAAAGAGCGCTTTTCTTGCAACAAATCCGCAATGACAATACATTGGATAAAATCTACGAAACTGTGAATCGTTCAACTCGTTTGGCGGCTCAAGGTGATTTGGATAAAGTAGAATTGGAACCGAAAAATGCGGTGAAACCGGAGTTATTTCAAAAGTCGTCTGAACAAGCTTTCTATGATGCAGTCGTGCAGTTAGTGCCGCAAACCCTGCTATCCAAACAAACTCGGAATTACCAGCAGTTAGTAGATAGTTTGACGGAAATTGCTCCGACTGTCAGCAGCTTTTTCGACGGGCCAGAAAGCGTTTTAGTGATGGATTCTGACCCGGAAATTAAGCAAAATCGGTTGAATTTACTGGGTTTGCTGCGGAATCACGCGCGGGTGTTAGCTGACTTTGGGGCGATCGTCAATCGATTTTAGATTTTAGATTTTGGATTTTAGATTGCGACCAAAGGTTTTGATGTAATATCAAATCCATTGGTATCAGAATTATTCATTTCTATCTTCTCTCTTCTCCTCCTCTGTGCCCTCTGCGCCCTCTGCGGTTAAATCATCCCAAAAAAACCGTAACCGAAATCGATTTTAGATTTTAGATTTTGGATTTTAGATTGCGGCCAAAGGTTTTGGTGTAATATCAAATCCATTGGTATCGGAATTATTCATTTCTATCTTCTCTCTTCTCCTCCTCTGTGTCCTCTGCGCCCTCTGCGGTTAAACCATCCCCAAAAAACCGTAACATATAAGAGGAAAAAACCAAGAAAATTCGCTCCATCACACACACAACTTATGCCGATAGCTCATATCATTGGACTAGGAAAATCAGGAATTGCCGCCGCAAGACTGCTAAAACGCGAAGGATGGGAAGTAACGCTGAGCGATCGCTCATCTTCCCCAAGCTTGCTCGAACAGCAACAGGAATTCGCTAACGAAGGAATTCATGTGGAGTTAGGTAAATCTTTTGAACCAGTCGAATCTATAGAATTAATAGTAGTAAGTCCGGGCGTTCCCTGGGACAGCCCAGCATTAGTGCGCGCCAGAGAGTTAGGCATTGAAACAATCGGAGAAATGGCTCTCGCGTGGCGTTACCTCAAATCTCCTTGGGTGGGAATTACCGGCACTAACGGCAAAACTACTACTACTGCTTTAATTGCGGCTATTTTTGCAGAGGCCGGGCTTTACGCTCCCGCTTGCGGCAATATTGGCTATGCTGCGTGTGAATTAGCTTTAGCAGAAAAACAGCCGGATTGGGTAATCGCAGAGATCAGCAGCTATCAGATAGAATCCTCGCCGTTTGTAGCGCCACGCATCGGAGTTTTGACGACTTTGACGCCGGATCACCTCAGCCGCCACAAAACTTTAGAAAATTACTACAACATTAAAGCGCATTTGCTGAAAAAGTCGGAATTGCAAGTAATTAACGGCGACGATCCTTGTTTGCGGCAGCAAGGAGTTGACGTTTGGCCGGATGCGTGTTGGACGAGTGTCAAAGGTGAAAAAGATTTGTTGGGCGATCGCACTTTTGGCGCGTACATCGAAAACGGTTGGGTAATAGCTCAAAGCGAGAAAATTCTGCCTGCTGATTCTTTGCGGATGGTGGGAGAACACAATTTGCAGAATTTGTTAATGGCGGTGGCGGCGGCTAATTTGGCGGGGATAGATAAAAGTGCGATCGCCCGGGCGATCGCTAAATTCCCCGGAGTTTCGCACCGCCTAGAACACATCTGCACTTGGGAAGGCATAGATTTCATCAACGACAGCAAAGCTACTAATTATGACGCCGCCCAAGTCGGGTTGGCTTCTGTGAGTGCACCGGCGATTTTAATTGCGGGCGGCGATGCCAAAGAAGGGGACGATCGCGCATGGATTGATACAATCAAGGCAAAAGCTGCTGGGGTGTTGCTAATTGGGGATGCGGCAGGTATTTTTGCCGATCGGCTCGAACAAGCAAATTACAACGCTTGGGAAATAGTCGAAACAATGGAACGAGCCATCCCACGAGCAGCAGAATTAGGCAAACAAAATCATGCTAAAGTAGTGCTGCTTTCCCCAGCCTGTGCTAGCTTCGATCAATACCAAAACTTCGAGCAACGGGGCGATCATTTCCGCCAATTATGCCTCGAATCCCTGATTTAACGGACACCAATCGCGTAGGGGCGGGTTCACCAACAATTTATGCCTAAAACCAATAATCTCGTAAACCCGCCCCCACCCAACTGTCAATCACAATCTACCGCTTTCAAGATACAAGAGGCGGGTTCACCAACATCTTTAATTGGCTAACCATAATCTTCATAAACATCCCCCGTCCATACTGTCTTCCAAATATCCTTAATTCTAGCCTGCTGTTCCCATTCTAGCTCAGAAAAAACTATCATTATTTCCTCATGAGTATAATCAATAATGATTGCCGCCAAATGAGCAGCCGTTTCCGCTTCCAGCATGGCTATTTTTAACTTGGCCATTGCCTCCTTATTCATTCGCACTAAACTTTGAATATTGACCTCACTTTCATTTTAATTGTGTCTGCAAATGTCTTTTAATTGGCTCTGAAAATCAGCAATCTGAGCAGCACTTATTGTATCAGAATGCGACGACGATATTTTAAATTCTTGCCTACAAAGCTGAGAGCGCAATTTTTCATCAATCTCCAGAATCTGGTCTTCGGAAGCGACATTTTTTTGCAACAAGATTGCGATTTCTCTTTCCAGTTGGCGATTTCCTTGCTGAAAGAAATCTTGAGAGTTAGAACGAAACAAACCGCTATTGACTTGCTGAATTGGGCTAGGCGTCAGCGATTGAGCCGAGACAGCAGCCGGAAATCCCAAAGATGCAGCTAGCCAGCAGCTATAAATTATCTGTTTGAGAATGCTGTTCATGACGATTGGGAGGAGTTTTTACCTCAGTTGGTTTCTCGTTTTCTGACTCGCTTGCTAATTCATCTTCTCGTTCAAGTTTTTCTTGCCACTCGACAAGCTGGTGAAAAAGTTGCGGGTTAATTTCAAATACGGGTTTGTTGGTTTCTGACATATTTACTCCTGAAGGTGATTGAAAGACTTGGATTTAACTGGTTCCCAGGCTCTGCCTGGGAACCCCTGTGCAGAGGCTCTGCCTCGCTTTTTCAGCAGGAAAATTGGAGGCTGAGCCTCCGGGTCTGCGTTACCAGGCAGA
Organism: Microcoleus sp. S13_C3; assembly: GCF_036700905.1. Classification (NCBI taxonomy): domain Bacteria; kingdom Bacillati; phylum Cyanobacteriota; class Cyanophyceae; order Oscillatoriales; family Microcoleaceae; genus Microcoleus; species Microcoleus sp. S13_C3. The sequence continues at coordinate 19,309 of NZ_JAUBPT010000059.1, forward strand.
GCCTGGAAACGAGTAGAGAAACAATTATGTCGATCGGAAGCTACGCTCAAACCTTCAGCAGCGACATAATTATGCCAGTTAAGGAACCACCAAGCAAAGCTAAAGTAGCTAAGGTACTAATCCCAAATCCTGCCGCTCTTTTTTCGGCAGCTTGATAGTAACCCCAAGCAAACAAAATGCGTCCAACTATCCAAACTGCGCCGATACCAGCGCCCCATATTGGGCTGATAAATTCCGAGAACAGCCACAGCGAGGGCAAAAATAGAATCATTTGCTCTAAGGTATTTTGCTGAACTCGCACCACTCGCTCAAAGTCTGGGTTTCCTGTCATCTGCGGGGGAGAAACTTGGTATTTGAATCTAGCTCTGCCGACGTTGATGGTAACAACGAAGTAGAGAATTAATGCTGAAACAGTAATTAGACTAGGCCAAAGTGTGGCGTTTGCTTCTGCGAGCATGATTCGGTATTATGGGGTGGAGTATATATCTTGATTATAAATCAATTATTGCCGATCGCGTTATTCATCGCCCTCCCGTCATTCAAGGCGGGGGATGTGATGCAACTGCTGGGTATTAGTGGCGCGGCAATTACTTTAAAGTTCCGGGACATCCTCGAAAACTTGCTGGCTGGGATTTTGATTCTTTTGCTCGCACCTGCACAGGGATACAAGCCCAGACTCTTGTCGTAAGCCGCCCAAATTTTAGACTCTTATTCAACCTCCCAGATTCATCGGTGGAGTAAATCTCAAATCTCAAATTTAAAATCTAGAATCTCAAATCTCAAATCTCAAATCTCACATCTCAAATCTCAAATCGACGGGTTGCACCTGCATAGGCTTGTTCCATCGCAACAAAAGTTAATTATTTAACTCAAATTCGTTGGCAGGATTAACAGAAATAAGTTCTACTAAAACGAGTACGGGTTTTGTGCTTTCGACTGAAAGCATTGTTTGCCATCAAAAACAGTCCGAATTGTTGAGGGGCGGACATGGTATAATTCCTGATATTGTAGGGTTCGTCACCCTACGAGAATTTGAATATGAGCTAGATCATAGAAAGATTTGAGAAAATTTGGCAAACTGAGAGTAAGGTTACATAGGAGGTCAATTCAATGACCAATACTGCTCTGAATTTTAAGACTGCACCGGGACATGAAGTGCTCGCGGCGGCTGGCAAGAAAATGCTGAGGCCGGGGGGGAAACTTGCTACGGAACAGTTATTTGAATGGGCGGATTTTCAGCCTGGGGACACTGTTTTGGAGTTGGCTGCTAGTTTTGGATATAGTTCGATCGCCCTTGTTGAACGTTTTGGCGTAAAAGTAGTGGGAGTTGAGAAAAATCCCGACAGTGTGGCCCGCGCTCGTGCTAATGTTGCAGCAGCCGGTTTGAGCGATCGAGTGGAAATTGTGGAAGGAGATATTTTTCACTTGGATCGGATTTCCCAACAGTTTGATTGGGTTTTGGCTGAAGCTATCCTGACAATGCAGTCGCCGTCGGGGAAAGCTAAAATTGTATCGGGAATTTGCGATCGTTTAAAACCAGGCGGCAAATTTCTTTCTCACGAACTTTTAGCGAGAAACCGAGAATCAGAAATTCACAAAGCTTTATCAGAAGTGACGCGGGCTAATTCAACGCCTTTGTCTGAGTCTGGCTGGATTGCTGTTTACCAAAACGCGGGCTTGCAAGTAGAAAAGTGTCAAAGTGGGGCGATGGGGCTCCTCAACTTGTCGCGAATGCTGCAAGATGAAGGGTTTGTGGGTACTGTGCGGATTTTGTGGAATATTTTAAGTCGATCGCAAATTCGCGATCGTATCTTAGCAATGCGTAGAGTTTTCCAGCATTACCAACAGGATCTAGGCTACATCGTTATGTCTGCCAAAAAACAATCTTAACCGACTCAATCGATTTTCGATTTTCGATTTTCGATTTTCGATTTTCGATGGAAGAAACTGAAGCCACTGATAAATTCGAGGCTTGTGACCAAATTAATTAATTGTCAAAAACTATGACTACTACTCTTTTACCGCTACAATCTTCAGCAATCCAACTCCGAGACGCAATTGAATATCCCGCCGCCGGAGTGCTGAACAAAATTTTAGTCAAAGACAATAATTGTCAGTACAGTTTATTTTGTCTGGCTGCAGGAACGGAAATTTCGGAACACTCCTCTGCACGGAATGCCACAGTTAATGTCATCGAAGGAAAGGGTATTTTGACTTTGGAAGGCAAGGATATTGTTTTGGAACCTGGGGTATTTATCTTCATGCCCGGTCAAGCTCTTCACGCTTTGAAAGCCGAAGAAAATTTGGCGTTTATTTTGACACTTTCCGAGCCTCATTAATCCCATAAATATTGCTGTAGGGGCGGGTTTTACCAACCATAATTGACTAAAATCAATAATCTCATAAACCCGCCCCCCACAACGCGTGAATCGGGGCGGGTTTATGTAGATAGTGAGTTGCAGTCAAATATGGTTTGTGAAATCATGTCCCGTAGCATCATCAGTTGGGGCGGGGCGGGTTTACGAGATTGTTAGTTTGAGACGTAAATTGTTTGTGAAACCGGCCCTACAATAATTGGGATTGTAACATTTAGTCTATTTCATCTCCAGAGGCGATATCCTCCAATTTTTCCCAATCCAATACAATAATTTTACCGCCTCGACTGTAGGAGACAAACGGCTTGAGTTTCTTAAATAACCGCACGCATTCTTCGTAGGTAATTCCAATACTGCGAGCAATTTGATAGTAGGGAAAACGTTTTTCTAAACATACACTATTATCCGCCATCTTCCTACCTTGCTCGACGCCAAAGTAATGAATAAATCGGGCCAGCCGCACGATCGCCCTTTCCGACACCAAACCGTGCACAGTCTCGTGCAGTTGCTGCAACCGCTGATTAAACACCGCCAATATTCGCAAGGCAATCTCAGGATTTTCCCGAATAGCTGCTAGCAAAAATTCCCGTTCTGTGGTAATAACTTGCACATCCGTTTCTGCAGTCACCGTTGCGGGGGCAATGCCGTTGCCTAGCAAAGCAGGTGCAGCAAAAATATCTCCCTGAAACAAAGTGCGGAGAATTGTTTCTTTGCCCGCCGTCGCTGTTTTTGCAACCCGCAGAGAACCGCTCAAAAGAGTGTATAATTTTTCGGGGATGCGATCGCCCTCATAAATCACAACTTCTCCCTGTCGGTAACTGCAAATTACTGTGTGTTCTTGCAATCGCTCTAATTCAGTTCGGTTTAAGCTGGCAAATATTCCAATTTTAGCCAGTTGCTCGACAGTTGCTTTCATGCAGTTAACTCTACTAGCTCGCAGTTCAATAAGAGTACAATAACGGTGAATCCAGAATACATCCAGCAAAGCAGAGCCATCTACGAAAATGCAGAACCAGAATATCGGCGGCATTATTTTGACGAGCTAGCTGGCGGATTTGTGCTCGTCCACCAACACCACAATCTTAATGATTCGGAAAGTTTTGTGGCTGAAGTTTTGGCTAAAATAGGAAAGAGAGTTAGACTTTTGAGCGAACAAGCACCGTCGGGAACTAAAACTCCAGACGCTGACGTTGACTGTCAAATTTGCGAATTTAAGGAATTAACAAAAGAGTCGAGTAATCTCAAAAATAGAGTACAAGAAGGGTTTGGAAAAGCCAAAAATCAAAGTGCAAATGCAGTCATTTTTCACGTAAATATAGAAATTTACGACATTCGAGAGATAGACGAAGGCATCAGGCAAGCCATATATTGGGATGTTAAGCATCTCATGCAAACTATCATTTTGGTTTTCAACAACCAATCTGTTCTAAAAATTACTAGAGAGGAATGGGAAAATGGGCAGCGTTTTTCAAGAATTTGAAGAAATTGTAAATAACGGTATAAAAAATAATATGCCGCGGGATGCAAGATTGATTATTGTTGGAGAGATCCTCTACGCAGTAACTCGGGACGAACTAACCAATAAAGAAGGTTGGCTGCTAGAAAATATGCTCGGAGGCAGAGAAGAATGGGAAAAGGGGCTAGAATATGCTATTTTTGGAGACCCAAAACACGGACACATAGCGCCACCCCTAACTATCTCCGATCAACCTCTGGTTATTGCCGGCAAAACTTTTCATTCTCGCTTGATGACGGGGACGGGAAAATATCGCAGCATCGCAGAAATGCAGCAAAGTGTCAACGCTAGCAGGTGCGAAATTGTGACTGTAGCTGTGCGGCGAGTGCAAACAAATGCTCCGGGGCATGAAGGATTGGCAGAGGCTCTCGATTGGACTAAAATTTGGATGCTGCCAAATACTGCCGGTTGTCAAACTGCGGATGAGGCAATTAGAGTAGCTCGTTTAGGGCGAGAAATGGCGAAACTTTTAGGGCAAGAAGACAATAATTTTGTCAAATTAGAAGTGATTCCCGATGCTAAATATTTGCTGCCAGATCCGATCGACACTTTGGAAGCGGCAGAACAATTAGTTAAAGAAGGTTTTGCCGTTTTGCCCTACATCAATGCCGATCCTCTGCTAGCCAAACGCCTAGAAGAAGTCGGTTGTGCGACAGTCATGCCTTTAGGTTCGCCCATCGGTTCAGGGCAAGGGATCAACAATGCGGCCAACATTCAAATAATTATTGACACGGTGAAGGTTCCTGTGGTTGTCGATGCGGGGATCGGAACCCCCAGCGAAGCAGCCCGAGCAATGGAAATGGGAGCCGATGCACTGTTGATTAATTCCGCGATCGCCAATGCCCAAAATTCCCCAGCGATGGCCAAAGCAATGGGAATGGCCGCAGAAGCGGGGCGGATGGCGTACTTAGCAGGCAGAATGCCGATCAAAGATTACGCGATCGCCTCTTCCCCCCAAACAGGCACTGTCACCTCAAAATAAATTCCTGAATTTTCCTGGGCGCTTTTTTGGTACAGTTGTAAACATCAAAAATATTAAGGATTGTGACTGATGCCTTACATCAAAGATGACGATGGACGCCTGAACAACTTTGCTAAAGAGCCGAAGGTGTATGAAGCCGTACCTCCTAACAAAAATCAGCAACGCAACTACATCATCCTGGGTATTGCAGCAGCCATGTTAGTCGCCGGTTTGGTGTACGTGGCTGCCTCCGTCTGAAAACTGGTCTGAGACTCAAAGCTGCTTCAAATCGCAATTTTAAATAATCCTTCGAGAAACCATGTTTTCCTTTCCCAAGGAAACATGGTTTTTGTGTTTCAATACAAAGCAGGGAGTTGCGACAATCCTGAAGCGTGCCGAGCGAGCTGGAAAGCTAAATAAGACCAGCATAAATTTGGTGTTTTCCTCTCGGCTGTCGGGTTCAGGGACTTGGGTTGCACTTAATCACACTGGTTTGCCACCCACATAAAATTGCCAATTGAAAATCTACACTCCTTTAGTCATCAACGGTGCGATTGACAATCAAGCATCCAGGATACAAGCTCCCGGATTCATTCCGAAAGCAGACTCAGGGCCCAGAAATAAAAAACCTGTATCCGATAAAGGAGCCCCCGAATTTATCCGTGCGGTCAAGGCTTCAATCTAAAATCTAAAATCTCAAATCTAAAATCGATTGACTGCCTTCGGGGCTTAGTTGTGAGTTATGAGCGATCGAGATTTCAACTCTCAACTCTACAATCTACAATCTACAATCCCAAACCTAAAATCTAAAATCTAAAATCTAAAATCGGCTGCTCCTGATGTCTATTCCTTCCCAAAAAGTTTCTAGCTCGAACAAGCTGATCTACCAACGCTTGAAACAGGCGATCGACCTCAATTTACGCCGTCAAATTTTTATTGCCGCCTGCGACGACTTGTGCTTGCGGGACTGTCTGGCAGCCCGCTTGCACACAGAATTAATCGCAGAGAGCGCAGGCTCCGATCCTCGGATCGACTACCCCCGATTTGTCAGTTTGGAACTCGACTTGAGCGATCCAAATCCTTGGGGTTCGATCGCCGCGTGGCTGACCCAACACCCACCGCCGCAAAACAGAGGCAGCTACAGCCCTTTGCCGGGATTTCAAATTATCGGGGCCGAACACCTGACCAGGCAGTCAGCAGCCGTGCAGTGGTCGTTCCTGAGCTATTTGAGAGACATCGAAGTAAACCTGCAATTGTGCGAGTCTACTCTGTTGCTGTGGGTGTCGCGGCCCTGGCTAAGTTCGATCGAGCAATCGGCCCCAGAATTTTGGCACTGGCGAACCGGAGTATTTGAGTTTGAAGGCGAACCAACTCCAGCTAAGGAAGACTTCGGGCACTTTGAGGACTTCGGGAACTCAGGAGACTTGCGAAACTTGCGGGACAGCGGAAACTTTGGCAACAAACTTTTAATATCTTCTTTGTCTGGACAATCCCCAATTCCCGATGAAAAATTCCCAATTTCCTATCCCCCGTCCCCAGCGCCAGATTCTAAATCCGTCCAACTGACAGATGAGGAACCATCCCCAATTTCCTATCCCCCGTCTCCAGCGCCAGATTCTAAATCCGTCCCATTGGCAGATGACGAACCATCCCCACCAATTTCCTATACCCCGTCCCCAGCGCCAGATTCTAAATCCGTCCAACTGGCAGATTTGGTGCTAGCAGCGGCTTCTGAGGATTTGGAAGCAGAAAATGATGCTGCATCAGAGGAGAATTTTCTGCCGCTGCAAACCCTGCAATACATCGAACTGCTGCAAGAACATCAGTGTTGTTCCGAAGCATTGGCTTTGGCTTATCACGGTTTGGGAAATTACTACCGCGATCGCATTCTGGGCGGAGACGTTTCAGAGCAAAACCTGACAATCGCCATTCGCGCGATCGAACAAGTGATTGCCTATCTCGACGTTGACAGTAACTCGCAGCAAAATCAACCACTAACTGAGGAATGCGCGCGGCTGATTGCCCAATTGACAGAAAATTTAACTCAGTACGCCCAGGAGTCCAACAGCCTACCGCCAATTTCCGATTTGCTCAACGATCTCGGTACTCTCTACTGGATGCTGTCGCGCGATCGCACCAATGCCCTCAACGCCTCAGATCCAGTATCCAGCCTTGAACGCAGCATCGCCCTCTACCTTGAAGGTTTGAACCGAACAGATGCCGAAACCGTACCACAAACCCGCGTTAGATTAAACAAAAATTTGGGAATCGCCTCGGCCGATTTAGCCCGCTATCGAGACAAGACAGAGAACTTGCAGCACGCAGTTGCAGCTTACCAACAAGCGCTGCTGGATCTAGACCCCGCCGTGGAGCCTCAGCAGTACGCTGCTGCTCAGAATAATTTGGCGACAGCATACTGGAATTTGGCTCAAGATGGTGAGCCGATCGTATATCTCCAAAGTGCGATCGCAGCTTACACCCAAGCCCTCTCCTGTTACAGTCCCGAACGAGAACCCCTCAACTATGCCGGAGTGCAAAACAACCTCGGTACCGCCTGCTGGAACCTCGCCCAGCACCAACCCTCAGAACCCCTGCTAGTCAGGGCGATTTCCGCCTACCGCGAAGCATTGAAATACCGCACCAGAGAATTAGTACCCGCAGCCGCCGCCGCCACCTACAACAATCTCGGTACCGCTTATTGGCATTTGGCGAACCACTTCCAGCAGAAACAGGCGCGGACGGAATCATTGCAGCAGGCGATTACCGCCTACGAAGCCGCCCTGGATATTGCCGGAGAGATCGATCGAACCAAACTCACTTTTGACGCCTTGGCCGCCCGCAACAATCTCGGACTAGCCCACTATCAACTAGCCACAGACCCAGATTTCGCCGCTAACAAAGTCGCACAGACAAGCCATCTAGAAGCAGCACTGCACCACCAGTTGCAAGTGTGCGCCGAATGGGGGCAACATCTCAATGACAAAGGGTTAACATATGGGGATAAACTCAACCTGCAAGCCCCGGCAAACTCCCAAGCTGCTGATTCGAGGCAAACAGCATTGAGCTATATTGTCAAAACGATTAGAGCTTTCTATAGTGAATGTGGGCTGCCAGGCCAAAATTTAGCCTTATCCAAAGTTCCTGGAGATTTATTGCCTGAAATTTTGCGTAGGTTATAAATAGGGCTATAACTATTAAAAGCTCAATTTTTTCGAGATTTGTATCCAGTTTTCTATTATTATGGCTGAATATTCTTGCCTAATTCTTCAAGCAAACTTGTGGTCATGGCCCCTGTAAAAATCCTTGTGGTTGATGACGACCCGGCAATCCGAAATTTAATTCACCGTTTTTTGAGCCAGCAAGGTTATCAAGTTGAGTCTGGCCAGGACGGTGAGACTGGTCTGGAATTATTTGAGCAACTCAATCCTGACTTAGTAGTTCTAGATGTAAATTTACCTGATACAACTGGTTACAAACTGTGTCAAGAAATGCAAAGACGCACGGGCGTGTTTGTGTTGATGCTGACTGCCCGAACCGATGAAGCTGACAAAATGAAAGGGTTTGCCGAAGGTGCTGACGACTACATTACTAAACCTTTTAGTCTTGTAGAGATTGGAGCTCGCGTTGCAGCAATTTTGAAGCGCAAACGCATTGTTACTCCCGCCGAACAACAAAGTCTTACTTTTGGAGAGCTACTAATAGATCCGGTTCGCCGCGAGGTAATTCTCGGCAGTCAGATAGTTGCTTTGACTGCTTTAGAATTCGATCTGCTGTACTGTTTGGCAAGCAAACCCGGTCGCGTTTGGAGGCGATCGGAATTGCTGCATGAAGTGTGGGACTACGAGTATGTAGGAGCCGATCGCGTGGTGGATGTCCATATAGGTCAAATTCGCCGCAAAATTGAACTAGATCCCAATCAAATGCCGATGATTCAAACCGTCCGAGGGGTGGGTTACAAGTTTGAGCCAACAACCTAGTAACATTCGCCGGCATGTCTGCCGGAACACCAGGCAGAAGGCTGTATAGGGGCGGGTTCACCAATATCTCTGATTCACATCCTCGATATTTGTAAACCCGCCCGACCCACGCCATAATTCAGATCGATCGACTATCTGATTGTTTGTTCTGCAAATAGTCGCCGACTTCTCGTGCACGATCGAAACCCCTTCGCACGCAATCTCCCAAAGCCACGCCGCCAACGTAGTTGCTGCACAAATACACCCCCGGCAAAGATTTTAAGCCTTCATCGATTTGTTGCAGGCGATCGAAATGCCCCAAATTGTATTGAGGAATCGCCCGCTTCCACACATTCACCGCTAAAACTTTGGGCTGTGGCACATCTGGTTTCAGCAAAATCCGAGACAAATCTCGGTGCACCTCCCGAACGATTTCTTCTGAGTCGAGATTGCCAATTTCCGAATCTGTAGCCCCGCCGATGAAACTGGTGAGAGTGTGCCAGCCCGCAGGCGTGCGATCGGCAAATAAACTTGATGTCCAAATCGTCCCCAGAGTGCGAATTCCCTGCCCCCTCGGAATTAAATTTCCAAAACCTACTAATTTCCCCTTGACATCCGAATGCGGATATGCTAGTACAACGCAGGCAACCGTAGGATACGTAAAAGCTTGTAAAGCACTGCTAACTTCCGGTTGCAGAGGCTGCAACAAATCGGCTGTAACGTAAGCCGGCGTTGTCAAAACCACGGTACGCGCCTCAACTTCCTGCTGTCCTTCGGGCGTCGAGAATACAGCAATGTAAGTTTCGCGTTGTGTACGATCGAGGCGAGTCAGATGCCAGTTGAGTTTCACTCGATCGCCCAATTCAGCAGCGATCGCCTCTGGCAAAGCCTTTAACCCCTGTTTGAACGAACCCAACTCCCCCGGCCTAGTAGACGGAACATTCGGGTCTGCAACAGTCTTTAGCCCCCCCTTGGTAAGGGGGGGTTGGGGGGGTCTTTTCCTAGCAGAAAGCAGCGCCCCCGCCACCAGCCCGCCACCGAGATCGGCCATCTTTGCTACCCGCCCAAAAGCCGCCGCCGCGCTAAGTTGTTGCGGATCGCCCGCATAAACCCCAGAAACAAAAGGTTCCACCAACCGCTGCATCACTTCCTGCCCCAGATGACGGCGGAAAAATTGAGAAACAGTTTCCTCGTTACCCTGCTGCGAAAGTCCAGCGCCCATTGCCGGCGCGACAAATCCCAAAGCCCCGAACAACGCCCGCAGTTTCCCCGGAAAACTCAGCAACTGAGACTGAATCATCGCCGGTGGAGTCATCGGCACCGGTTGCAGCTTTTTTTGCCAATACACAAAACGAGGCAATTTGCGATCGGCAAAAATCAACTCCTGCTTCAATCCCACATCCACAGCCAACTTCATCAATTCCGGCGTCGGCGAAAAACTGTTCGGGCCCTCCTCCCAGAGAAACCCCCCCGCTGTCACAGTGGTGATGTTCCCGCCCACACGTCCCTGACTCTCAGCGACTAAAATCTTTAGCGAGGATGGATTCGTTGCTTCCTTGTGAAGTGCGTGCGCCAAACTCAAACCGCTAATACCCGCACCCACAATCAAGGTATCTAATAGTTCCATATTACATAGAAAAATATCGCAATCTTTATGTTACATGGCTTTGCACGGCTTGCGTTCTTTGCTTCGCGTACTGCCAAACCGCTTTCAGATTACCGAATCGGGAATTGGAAATCGGGAATTGGGAATTGGGAATCACTAAGCTGTCGGGCATTTCTTAAGCATTTTTCTCGCAGGTTGTGGATTAACATCTGCCCACCTCCCCGTCTCCCCGTCTCTCGATCTCGCTTTTGTCTCCGCTGGGTCTGGTTTAAAAAAAGACCATCTGCTGTAATTAAGCTATATTTCCAAAAATACTATTTATTTAAAATTTTTGTATTATAGGGAACAGCGCCGAAAATTGCACCGGGAAACGCAGCAGTAAAGTGCCCAAAAAGATTTGAGTGGGTTAAACTAACTTTAGGAAAATTTTAGAGCTTAAGCAAGTCAGCACCCCGCTCTGAAGAGATGGGGCTTTATGCCCTAATCAAAAGACATAGTTGACCCGCTATCGTCTTAACTGATTAGGTTATCAAAAATATGGGTGTAAGCCCAAGCTGCTATGCGATCGCGCGTGAAATATTTGAAACGGTAATTGTTCCGTTGAAAGTAGATCGCCAAAGTACCAAGTGACCAAGTAGCCCCCTGTAGCAATAATCAATATTCAAGGCGGTTAAAACTGCCTGATGAGTGTTTCCCTCGATCGGTCTACTCACATCTTGCACCATTCTCAAGAACAGGCTTTTCGGCCTGTTCCACAAAAAGTTAATTTATTGTGGGCTGGGCATCCTGCCCGCCCATAAAAGCTTATTGAAAATGGTGCAACATATGAGTCTAAAGACACGAGGTTTCCACAATACTAAACTTTTCTCATGAAAAAATACCCATGCAGGAAGTTATCAACTCGTTTCAGTCTTTTTTCTCTAACTCTGTTGATGCTTTCCTAGAGTGCGATCGACAGCAAAAGTACCTATCGATCAATCCAGTCGCTGCTGCTTGGATGGGATTGGATCCTGCTGAAATAGTCAACAAAACTAATCAGGAATTATTAAAATTATATCCCAATAATGCTGCTGTCAAAAATATAATCTCGCAGATTGATTCTTGCCTGCAACAAGTGTTTATAACCGGGGAAACAAGGCTGGCAATTCATGAGGTGACGACGGCAGACGGCGGGATTAAAATTTACGAAACTGCTTACACGCCAGCGGTGGATGCCTCTAGCAAGCAGATGCGGGTTTTGGGCGTCGGTAGAGATATCACCAGGCATTACCGCTGGCAGCAGCAGAAAACTCAACAGTTACGCCGATCGAACCATTTACTGTGGTTGAATGCAGCTAACAGTCCCCTGGCAATGGTGGGCTGGGATGAAGATTTTCGGATAGTTCAGTGGTCGAAACGCGCCGAAGAAATCTTTGGCTGGACATCCGATGATATGATGGGCAAGCAGTTCGGCGATTTGGCTTTGATTTGCGAGGAAGATCGAGAGGCTGTAAGCGCGATCGAGCTTGAACTAGCCACTGGCAACGGCAATACTTCAATTAACCGCAACTATACTAAAAGCGGACAGGTAATTTGGTGTCGCTGGTTCAACTCGATTATTCGCAGTGGCGACACTTTTACCGTGCTTTCTTTGGTGGAAGATATCACCGATCGCAAACGGTTGGAAGCAGAAAAAGCCCAAGCTTCTCGCCTCACAGCAATGGTAGCCGATGTGGGTATTGCCCTCACCAAACACCCTGAAGATATCCTGCTTCCCTGCTGCGAGGCAATGGTGCGAAATCTCGATGTCGCTTCGGCTGAAATTTGGACTTTCAACTCTCAACATAATGTTTGGCAATTGCAAGCAGCATCGGGAATAGACAGTCGCACAGACGATCGGGCTAGGTTTATTGAAAGTAAGGTTAACTTTATAGCCAAACAGCAAAAACCGGAATTTGACTGCGGATTTGAACTGAACAATTTTGGACTGCCAGAGGAAGAATCCGCAAAATCAACAGAGGCGCCAAGTTCCGAAGTTGCAATTATCAACACCAGTCAAAAGCCGACAAATTGCCCAATCCCCAAGCAAATTCTCACCTTCGCCGGCTACCCTTTAATAGTCGAAGAACGGCTGGTGGGAGTAATGGTAATTATCAGCAGCCAGCCGCTGACAGCACCCTTTCAGGAAACTTTAGCATCGGTTGCTGATGTCATCGCTTTAGGCATCGAACGCAAGCGTGCAGAATCTGAATTAAAATCAGCTAGAGCTTTCCTCAATTCCGTAGTAGAAAATCTGCCGGTGGGAGTTTTTGCTAAAGATGCTTCTTCGCTGAAATTTGTGCTGTGGAATAAAGCGGGAGAAACGATCGCAGGTGTTACTTCTCAAGAGGCGATCGGCAAAAATGACTACGATATTTACCCTAAAGAACAAGCTGATGTTTTTACTGCTCAAGACAGAGAAATATTGACCAGCGATCGCAACCAATCTACTGTTCAAGACATAGCCCAAGAGCCGATCCAAACTCGCCACAAAGGTATGAGAATACTGCACACCCGCAAAGTGCCAATTCTCGACGCCGCAGGCCGTCCTCAGTACGTTTTGGGGATTACTGAAGATATTACCGAACGCAGGCAGGTAGACGAAAGCGTGCGCCTCTACGACCAAATTGTCGAGAATATGCAAATTGGTTTGTACGTCTACCATTTAGAAAATAAAGACGATGAGAGCACTCTCAGGGCGATCGCCTCGAATCCCGCTGCTACCCTATTTACCGGATTAGAAATGGCTGATGTTTTGGGAATGACAATCGACGAGATTTTTCCCCACCTGCGATCGAAAAACATTCCCCAAACATTTGCTTCGGTAATTCGCACCCAGAAAGCCGTAGAACTTGAAGATATTGAGTGCGATGAAGGTGGCCGAATAACTCGCGCTTTTTCTATTAAAGCTTTTCCATTACCCAACAACTGCGTCGGTGTTGCTTTTGAAAACATTACTACCCGCAAGTGCCTAGAACTAGAACTGCAGGCGTCTTTGGAAAAAACCGAACGTTCCGAACAACTCCTGCGTACAGTAATAGACAAAACTAGCGACTGGATTTTGGCAAAAGACAAAAATTTTCGCTGTATTTTGGCAAACAAGAGTTTCGCTCAAGCAATTGGTAAAACCGTCGAAGAAATTATTGGCAAATCTGATTTAGAATTAGGATTTTCAGAAGAACTCGTGTTTGGGAATTGGGCTAAAAATATCCGAGGCTTCCGCACAGACGACTCTGCTGTACTGGCCGGCGAAATCATCCACAATCCCTGCGATCCGGCAACTCTTGCTGACGGTTCAGTACATATTTTTGATACCCAAAAACTTCCCCTGCGCGACGCTGAAGGTAATGTATTTGCAGTGCTAGCTTTCGCTCACGATATTACAGAACGACATGAATCGGAAGCAGCATTGCGTAGAAGTGAATCAAGATTTAGGTCTTTGGTAGCTAATATTCCCGGAGTGGTTTATCGCTGGAAGTGCGATTTTTCTACTAATTTTATTAGCGATGCCGTTTACTTATTAACCGGCTATCCTGCGGCAGATTTTATTTGGCTTTTGGACAGGAGATGCCGGACTTTTGCTAGCATTATTTACCCGGAAGATTTGGCCAAAGTAGAAGCAACTATTCGGCAAGCCATAGAAAACAAAGAGTCTTATAACTTGGAATATCGCTTGCTAGCAGCAGACGGCACGGTTAAATGGGTGTGGGATAAGGGTTCTCCTGTGTTTGACGCAGAGGGAAACGTTTGCTATTTGGACGGGGTGATTTTTGATATTAGCGATCGGTACTACGCCGAGGAAGCATTGCGCCAAAAAACTTTAGAGTTAGAAGCAGTTTTTCGCGCTTTGCCTGATTTGTATTTTCGACTAGATGCTGACGGTATAATCGTGGATTATTTGTCAGGAACTTCTTCGAGTTTATACGTATCTCCCGAACATTTTATCGGCCAACGAATCACAGACATATTGCCACCCAATGTCGCCGAACAATTTGCCCAAGCAATCTTTGAAATTTCCGAAACAAGAAATTCAATCGATATAGAATACTCGCTTTCCATGTCGGAAAGAGAAAAAACTTATGAAGCCCGACTGTTGCCATTTAATTCAGATCAGATTATTATTCTCGCCCGTAATATTACCAAGCGCAAACAAGCCGAAGCTCAATTAAAACATAAAAATCGCCAGCTAGAGCAAACATTGAAACAATTAGGCCGGACTCAAGCTCAACTAATTCAAGCGGAAAAAATGTCTGGTTTGGGACAGCTAGTGGCGGGAATCGCTCACGAAATTAATAATCCTGTCAGTTTTATTTACGGTAATATCACTTACGCTAGTGAGTATGCCAAAAACTTGCTGGAACTGTGCAGTTTGTACCACGCACACTACCCGGAACCTGTTGCTGTCATCCAAGATTTGGTAGAAGAAATAGAACTAGAATTCATGAAAGAGGATTTCCCGCACCTGCTGACTTCAATTCAAACTGGAGCCGATCGAATTCGCCAAATAGTTCTGTCTTTGCGTAACTTTTCCCGCCTGGAAGAATCAGATATCAAGCGTGTTGATATCCACGAAGGAATAGAGAGTGCTCTGTTAATTTTGCAACATAAAATTAAAGAAAATGGCAGAAATCGTCCTATTCAAATAGTTAAAGAATATGGGAAATTGCCACAGATACAGTGCTACGTTGGACAGTTAAATCAAGTGTTTATGAATATTTTAAATAATGCTATTGATGCTTTAGCGAATGTCAGGCATAGGAAGTTGGAATTGGCGACTTATGTGGAAGAGGAAGGGCAAGATTTTGCTAGCTTACCTTTAAGTTGTGACACATTGCCTTGGATTCGGATTCGCACGGAGGTGTTGGAGAATAACCGGGTTGCGATCGTAATTTCAGATAACGGGTGTGGAATGGCAGAGTCTGTTAAATGTCGGGTATTTGACCCGTTTTTTACTACTAAACCAGTAGGCAAAGGTACAGGTTTGGGACTGTCTATCTCCTATCAGATTGTCGTGGAAAGACACGGAGGCACGCTGCAGTGCATTTCCGCACCGGGAGAGGGAACTGAATTTGCGATCGATATTCCAATTCGGCAGAGGTAATGAGTCATTGGTAATTGGTAGTTGCACGATAAAAATGATAATCTAATTAAAGGTTGTAAAAGTCAGGAATATTAGCATGGTATACAAAAGCATACATACTTCTAATGCCGTTGCAAAACCAATTAAAGATGATGAGGATGATGATGATTCCTACGTTGACTATTTTTATGACGATCAGGGGGCTCCGCCGGGAACTCTCGACTTAGAACCCGATGCGCCGCCTCCGGAGATTGTATTAATTGACTATTGCGAAACAGCAGCTACTCGCGCCCACTTGGCAAATCCTCAAGAAGGTGCTGCGTATTTAGATACAGCATCTGTTTCTTGGGTTGATATGTTGGGATTAGGAAACAAAGAAACTTGGCGGCAAATGGCCGAAGTATTTAATTTGCACGTAATGGCTCAGGAAGATGTAGTTAATGTTCCCCAGCGACCGAAAGTTGTAGATTATGAAGAACACATTTTAATCATTGCTTGGATGGTGATGCTTCATCCAGAATCAGATACTTTTCATAAAGAACAAGTAAGTTTTATTTTGGGCAAGCATTACCTGCTAACTGTTCAGGAAGAACCCGACTATGATTGTTTTGGGCCCGTGCGCGATCGCATTCGTAAAGGGCAAGGAATGATTCGCAAACACGGAGCAGATTATCTGGCTTATACTCTGTTGGATTCGATTATAGATGGATTCTTCCCTGTATTAGAAGTTTATGGAGAGCGCATTGAAGAACTAGAGGATGAAGTGGTGGTGAACCCCACCCGCAAAACCCTAGAAAAAATCTATAAAATCCGGCGAGAATTGCTGACTCTGCGCCGCGCGATTTGGCCGCAGCGGGATGCAATTAATGTTTTGATTCGAGATAGCAGTGATTTGATTAGTCCAGAGGTGCGAATTTACCTGCGCGACTGTTACGATCACACAGTGCAGGTGATGGATATGGTGGAAACCTATCGAGAGTTGTCTTCTGGTTTGATGGATGTTTACTTGTCTTCGGTGGGCAATAAAATGAATGAAATCATGAAGTTGCTGACGGTTATTTCGAGTATCTTTATTCCTCTAACTTTTGTTGCGGGAGTATACGGGATGAATTTTAATACCGAGAAATCGCCCTGGAATATGCCGGAACTGAATTGGTATTTTGGCTATCCGCTTTGTTGGGCAATTATGCTAGCGATAGCCTCTGGTTTAGTTTACTTCTTCTGGCGGCGCGGCTGGTTTGATAATTTTTCTACTGTGAAAGATGACTCATTAAAGTAACCGGATTGGAGATTTGAGATTGGGGATTGAAGATTGAAAAATCCAAAATCCTGTTATGTAAAAAGGTTTCCTGCCCCTAGTTGAATCCCTGCCATAAATCCTGGCATGATAATTCCCAACTTTTGGGCCTCCAGATTCATCCGTGAGTGATTTTAAGGGGAGTTGCAGGGAAATTTAATTGTTGGGCGGGCTTTCGGGCCCACCGTACAAGAGTTTGAATAAACTGAGATGTTGCACCATTCTCGCTTAACAGGCAAGATGCCTGTTCCACAAGAGATGAATTTTCTTGTGGAACAGGCATCTTGCCTGTTCATAAAAAGCTTATTGACAACAGTGCCAGATGTGAGAATAAACACAAATGTCCAAATTAAGTGGCCGACAAGTTAAAATATTCAATCTCAAATCCCAAATTGATTGACGAACGATCGCGTACAATAAATCTGGGGAAAAAGTAGGCGCAGGCGGTTGCGGATTAGCGAAAGCTTGTCTGAGGAAAGTCCGGGCTCCCGAAAAACCAAACTTGCTGGGTAACGCCCAGTGCGAGCGATCGTGAGGATAGTGCCACAGAAAGATACCGCCAATTAGTCATTAGTCAGCAGTCATTGGTCATTAGTAAGTAACTGAGGATTTTTGACTGGGAAGCAACAACTAATTTGGTAAGGGTGCAAAGGTGCGGTAAGAGCGCACCAGCAGCATCGAGAGGTGCTGGCTCGGTAAACCCCAGTTGGGAGCAAGGTCGGAGGAACTATGGTTGGTTTTTTACCAGTTCCGTTTTTTGGTACCGCTTGAGGCGTCTGGTAACAGACGCCCCAGATAGATAACTGCCCTCGAAAACTGCTTGCAGTTGAGAGAACAGAACCCGGCTTATGTCCGACTTTTTCCCCCCCCCCATTTAATTAAAATTACCGCTTGGGAATCAGGTCAACAAATCCTTTCGACCTGTTTTATGTTGGGAAAGGTGTGCACTGCACACCCGGAGGAAGATTTTGGGTAAGGTGCACCATAAGCACCCGGAGGAATATTTAGTTTTTCAACTAATTTTTTTTTATTAAGATGAATCTGATACCAGTTAAAAAAAATAATGCAACTTTTGAAAAGCTCCAAACCCGGATAGTCATCCGTGATTCCCACTTCTAAAATCTAAAATCTAAAATCTAAAATGGTATGATTTATCCGGGTCGCCAAAAGCAACTTGAAACATTAATTCAAAAATTGGGACTGACGAAGAATGCTTCGATAAAATGGCATCTCCTCGATTTAGCTTTGACTCATGCGAGCGCGTCAGCTAAGGCAAATTACGAGCAACTAGAGTTTGTCGGGGATGCAGTCGTGCGGCTGGCTGCGTCGGAATTGTTGTTTGAGATTTATCCTGACTGTACAGTGGGGGAATTTGCTGCTATTCGATCGATCTTGGTGAGCGATCGCATTCTTGCTAAAATCGCTGAAAGTTACGGGTTCGATCGCTATTTAATTGTTTCCACCAGCGCCGCCGCAGACAAAACAGGCGCTGAACCCCGGCTGGCAGATGCTTTGGAAGCGGTACTGGCTGCGCTTTATTTGAGTACCCAGACGTTAGAATTAATTCGCCCTTGGCTAGATTCTCACTTTCAACGCTTAGCAACAGAAATCCGCAGCGATCCGGCCCGCCAAAACTACAAAGCTGCTCTCCAAGAGTTGACTCAAGGCAAATACAAAACTTTGCCTAAATATAGCGTGCAAGAAACCGGGACACTGCAGGGCGGGGAGGATCGTTTTACCGCAGAAGTTCTCATTCAGGGAAAGTTGGTAGCAGAGGGAAAAGGTCGATCGATCAAAGCGGCCGAACAAGCAGCGGCTCAGGTAGCTTTCAATAAATTAGTTGACTGTTGACAGTTGGCTGTTGACAGTTGACAGTTGACAGTTGACAGTTGACAGTTGACAGTTGACAGTTATTGGTTAAGCTGTTGTGCATTTAAATTGTATATTTCGAGTCCAGATCAAAAATCGTCAAATCCTCTCCCTCGATCCCCATCGGACCCTCTCCCTCTCTAATACCATAGGCAATCTAAATGCAACACAGCTTATTTGTTAGCTGCTACCAATAACCCATAAGCAATAACCAATAACTACTGCCAACATTCAACAGTCAACAGTGATTTTTTTGAGTTAAAACATAGATAATAATAACAAAATATGCTATAATTACTGTGCGATTTTTGAAATTATAATTAATGAAAATCGGAATAGCTGTATTGGGTGCCGGTCGCTGGGGAGTTAACCTAGTTCGCAACTTTCTCGAACATCCCAATAGCCAAGTTTTAGCGGTGGTAGACCCGAATCGAGATTCATTGGCGGCCGTTCAAAAACAGTTTAATCTGGATGCCTCGGTGATTCTAGCTACCGATTGGTCTCAAGTGCAAGCCTTGCCGGGACTGCAAGCTGTGGCGATCGCCACTCCAGCTTCCACACACTACACCCTCGCAGCAGCAGCGCTGAAACAAGGCTACCACGTCTTAGCCGAAAAACCCCTCGCCCTCAACCTGACTGAAGCAATAGAACTCTGTCAATTAGCCGAAAAACAGCAGCGGCAACTCTTCGTTGACCACACTTATCTGTTTCATCCAGCAGTCGATCGAGGCCAAAGAATTATTCAACAGCATCAACTCGGAAAATTGCGCTACGGTTACGCCCAGCGCACCCATTTTGAACCGGTTCGCCATGACGTTGATGCCCTGTGGGACTTGGCGATTCACGATATCGCTATTTTCAATACTTTGTTGGAACAAACGCCAATTGAAGTAAGGGCGATCGGCACTGTTTTTCCCAAGGAAGAAGGAAGTTCGGCAACGGATTCTGTAACGGATGTAACGGATGTAACGGATGTAAAAGATAGAAGGAACAAGGAAGAAGGAAGAGCGAACCAGGAAGAAGGAATAAATCCAGAAGCAGCAGAAATTGAAAATCAATTTTCTCCTTCACTGCTGACTACTAATCCTGCAGAAAAACTAGCAGATTTAGTTTGGGTAACGCTCACTTATCCCGACGGATTTCAAGCATTTATTCATCTGTGCTGGCTAAATCCCGACAAACAACGGCGCTTAACAGTTGTTGGCAGTTTGGGAACCTTGATTTTTGACGAAATGTCGCCAGAAACTCCCCTGATTTTGCAGCGCGGCAATCCAGATTACGGGGGCGAAGAGAATAACTCTTTTGAAAGTGCGTTAGCGAAGCCCGCCCCTACGGGGGCTACGCCAACGAAGAGGATCGCGCCGCAGCCAACTAGCCTGAGACACCGCGAAGTGTTGACTTTAGAACAAGTAGAACCGCTGAGGCGAGTGTGCGATCGCTTCCTCAACTGCGTGCAAACTAATACCCCCTGTCTTACCTCTTCGGGCGCGGCCTCCGTCGAATTAATCCGCATTCTCAGCACTTTGAGCAAATCCCTCGAACTCGGCGGACAGCCCCTAATACCATTTTAGATTTGAGATTTTAGATTTGAGATTGGGAAAATCAGTCCTCAACTTTTGACATTTCCCTTTTCCGTTACTAAGTCCGGGCTGTGAAAATAAAAACTTGACTGCTGATTGACAGGCAAAGAAATCATCACCATAGTACCTTGATTCACGCCCGCACTGTGCAGGGTAATGCTTCCCATCATAGATTCCATTATCCTTCGCGAGATAGCCAAGCCCAAACCGTTACCGCCAAACCTGCGAGTTGTAGAACCATCAGCCATCACAAAAGGTTGAAACAATTTCTGCTGGTGCTCGGGATCGATACCAATTCCCGTATCTTTAATTGTCACCACCACCCAATCACTTTGACCGCTGGGACCCGTTTTACTTTCCCCACTGCCGTTAAAACTAGCAGAATTAGTCCTCGATTCTAGCCGCACAGATATACTAATGCTGCCCGACTCTGTAAACTTAACGGCATTGCTCAAAACATTTAAAAACACCTGTTTGAGCTTCTCTGGATCGGCATGAACAATAATCGGATCGTGAGGATCTGGCAAACTTAGCTTCAAGCCTTTTTCCTCAATTTGAGCCGCTTGCAAATCAATCGCGTCTTCAAGTACCTGAGTAATATCAACTACTTCTAACATCATGGAAAAGGTGCCGGCTTCTATTTTAGCAATGTCCAAAATATCATTAATAATATTGAGCAATTGCATGGACGAGTCGTGGGCGCGCTGTAAAAATTCCATTTCTTCATCTCGGTCATCGCAGTAGCCGTCCCGCACAATTTGAATAAAACCAATAATCCCGTTGAGCGGCGTTCTCAATTCGTGAGAAATATTGCCCAAAAATTCATTTTTTAATTGATTGGCAACTTGCGCTTCCTTGGTGGCGACTTCCAATGCTTTTGCCCTGGATCTGAGACCCTGCACCATGCTGTTTAGTGCTTCTGATAGTTGATTAAATTCCCTAATTTGGAAATCTTGGGGCACTGTCTGCGACGCTTCCGTATCTACTTTCATCGCGTAGTCTCTCAGTTTTTCCACAGGACGCGCCAAGTCGCGAGACAGATATAAAGTCGCGATGATACTAGCAGCAACCAAACCTACAATTAAATTAAATAAAACTTGCTGAATTTCTTCCAAACCTGAGAGAGCGTAATCTAAACGAGAGACAGCTAAAATAATCCACTTGCTGTTCTCATGTGTAGTTGAAGGACTCGGGATAGCGGCGTATCCTGCTAGCAACTCTACACCATTTCTTTCAAAGGAAAATAGGTGGAGAAAAGCTGTTCCGCCGGCGATCGCCCTTTTGACAATACTTTTTAGTCGATCGGCATCTGCCTCTTGGTCGATATTGCGGCCCACGCGGTTGACATTAGGGTGCGCCAAAATTGTCCCATCTTGGTCGATCGCCACCGTATAGCCGGCTAGAGAACCCTTGGGAGCGCTGGTTTGCACAGGCAAGGCCGACTGCAAACTCAAAGCATAACTCAACTGCAGGGTATTGCCCCGACGAATGTAAACAGGAGCGCTCAACACCAAACTCGCTTGGCTATCGGAGCCTTCTTTACCCGCATCGGGAAAATCATCAGCCCCCAAAGCCACCTTCTGATCGTTTGCTGTCGCCTGGCGCTGGGGAGGTAAGGACAGACTGATGTAAACGCTCTTGTCGTCCAGCAGCGTTTGCTGCTGCTGTACGGGTGGCCAAAATTTTGCCGGCAACGACTGAATCCGCTGCTGCCCGCAAGTGCTTGCTATCACTTGATTTGTCTTTAAATTAGTCAATTGCAAGCAATCAACCTGCGCTGGCAACCGCTGCCCTAATTGGGCGATAAACTTTTGATAATCCTTCGGATCTACCGACTGCAACATCGAGCTTTCGGAAGCGCCGATCAGATTTGACTTCAGCGATTTCGCCCACTGTTCAATAGTGTCTGCTTTTCTGACTGCACTTTCTGTCAAGTTTTGACGAGCAGTTTCCAGAAGCGTCGAGCGTGCCTTGCGATAGGTAACATACTCCCCCACCAGTAGAACAGGTACGCTGAGCAACAAAATCCGCGACAGTAAAATACGGCGAAAGGAGGATTGACCTAACTTAACCATAGGAAATATCTAAATTAAGGTGCAACACCCAACAGCGACCATTACAGTGAAATAAACCAGACCGAAAGCATGAATCTGTCTAGGGGGCTCTGCTGACTGGACAACACAGCTTCAGAACAACATTTAAACACAATTATAGAAGCCACTGTAGTAATCTCGATTCTAAGTGTGTGGACTTAAAGATACTCAGCAATTTGTTGGGCAACTGCCTGTGATCTAGGTCACACTTCCCTCTTCAATTCTCGGCTCGACTTGCGCCCCATCGCCCCGGTGTCAATTTTTCAGGCTGCAAAAAGCGTCGGGTGGACATACCGCAGTTGCTTGAAGCTAGAATCGCATAGATGCACTCTGACACCTAAATTAACGGGCAAAAAGTTCTGTCTCCGGGTAGTACACAGAGAGAATTCTGCTCGATCGGACTTTTTCTTTCCGAATGCCTTCGAGAGATGGGCCAGAGATGGGCGATGCGAGATTTGGCATCCTGTCAAAGATTTCTTTTGCCATCCGATTGATTCGGTGACAGTAATTCACCGGTCAAACAAAAAGAATGAGACGATCGAGCTGCCGATCGACTCTGACAACCCTAATGTGGGGAACCTTGGCCCAAACAGTGCACCCACGCTCCGTAAATTTGCGGTCTCGGCAATAATCTCCATAGCTTAATCGATGAAAAAAAACTTTAGCAATTATACGTATTATTACACAAACAACCGTCCGAGATATCATCACGCATATTTGATATCTCCCCTTTTAGAAATGCTGGCGACACTTCAGCAGACCAGCAAGACAAAACTCCGAGTTTTGGATCTCGGCTGTGGCAATGGCAGCCTCAGTCACGTTATCGCAGAGCATGGCTGCGAAGTTGTCGGCGTTGACACTTCTGCACCCGGAATTGCCATCTCCCGTCAAAGTTTCCCAGAGTGTCAGTTTATCCAAGCAGATATTTACGACCTTCCAGATACCGATATTCTGAACTCATTTGATGTTGTCTTAGCTATTGAAGTAATCGAACACTTGCTTTATCCTAAAGAACTAGCAAAAACTGCAAAAAAATGCCTCATTCCTGGAGGAACATTAATTATTTCCACACCCTATCACGGCTATTTAAAAAATCTGGCTTTAGCTATTTCTGGCAAACTCGATCAACATTTTACCGTTCTTTGGGATAACGGTCACATTAAATTTTTTTCAGTAGAGACGCTGACCAAGTTATTAAGATCCGAAGGATACACAGAGATAAAATTTCAATTTGCTGGCCGGTGTCCCTATCTTTGGAAATCAATGTTATGCTCTAGTAAGTTTGCAGGACAACCTAAAAACTTATGAGTTGTGAGTTGTCAATAAATTAAGTTTCTTGACTAGACCGCCAGACCTCATAAAAAGTAAAAAATAAGTTTCACTAACAAAAAGTAAAATGACTGTTGGCGTTTGGATATTAGGCGATCAACTGTGGCAGAACCAAGCTGCTCTCAACCGCACAGATGATAAACCCTCCCTACCGATAATTTTAATTGAATCTTGGCAGCACGTTCAACACCGGCGCTACCACCAACAAAAATTAGTATTAATTTGGTCAGCCATGCGGCACTTCGCTAAAGAATTGCGCGGCAGTGGATGGCAAGTTACTTACACAAAATCGGAGGACTTTGAAGCACCTCTCAAAGCTTGGATAGAAGCTCACAATATCACCGAAGTGCGGGTGATGGCTCCGAACGATCGACCTTTTTTACAGCTCGTTCAAAACTTGCAACTCCCCTGTAAAATAACCCTAATTCCCAACAATCAATTCCTCTGGACAGAAACAGAATTCAAAGATTGGGCGTCAAGCCGCAAACGTTTGTTAATGGAAGACTTCTATCGAGCCAGCCGCCAGCGTTTCCAAATTTTAATGGATGGCAATAAACCTGTCGGAGGAAAGTGGAATTTTGACAAAGAAAATCGTCAGCCACCAAAAGGAAAACTGGAGACCCCGAAACCTCTCTGGTTTGAACCGGACGCCATAACTCAAGAAGTTATCGCACAAGTTAAATCTCTATCTTTCCCAACTTACGGAAGTATTGAACCTTTTCGCTGGGGGGTTACACGAGAGCAAGCATTGCAAGTATTAGATAATTTCATCGAACAGGGTCTCCCCACTTTTGGCCCTTATCAAGACGCGATGATAACGGGGGAGGAAACAATGTGGCATTCCCTAATTTCTCCGTATCTCAATATTGGCTTACTGCATCCTTTAGAAGTTATTCAAGCGGCGGAAACAGCCTACCTCGAAAAAAACTTAAATTTAAACGGCGTCGAAGGTTTTATCCGCCAAATTCTGGGCTGGCGAGAATACATTCGCGGTATGTATTTTTACGTGGATGCTGATTATTTTGAGAAGAATTGGTTCAACCACACTCAGCCGCTGCCGGAGTTTTTTTGGGACGCGAGTAAAACAGATATGAACTGTTTGTGCCAAGTTTTAACTCAAGTCGAAGGCAGCGGTTACGCGCACCATATCCAGCGGTTGATGATTTTAAGCAATTTTGGTCTAATTGCGGGAATCTCCCCCCAGGAGCTAGAAAAATGGTTCCACAGTGCGTTTGTGGATGCCTACGACTGGGTAATGCAGACTAATGTGCTGGGCATGGGTTTGTTTGCTGACGGCGGTGTGTTGGCCTCGAAGCCCTATGCTGCTTCTGCCAATTACATTAATAAAATGAGCGATTATTGTCGGGGGTGCAAATTCGATCGCACAGTGCGATCGGGCGAAAATGCCTGTCCCTTCAACTTCTTCTACTGGGATTTCCTAGCGCGCCACCGGGACAAACTTCAGTCGATCGGTCGCATGAGCTTTATCTTAGCCAATCTCGACAAAATGCCGCCGGCAGAATTGGCAACCATCCGCCAAAAAGCGGCAGAGTGGCACTTAGGAAGTTGACTGTTGTCAGTTGTCAGTTGTCAGTTGACTGTTCACTGTTGTCAGTTGTCAGTTGTTAATCCTTTGCAGTGGCTAATAACAAATAACCAATAAAATTAATCAACAGTCAACAGTCAACAGTGAACAGTCAACAATGCCCCATGCCCCATGCCCCATGCCCCATGCCCCATGCCCTTAACATTAATCAACAGTCAACAGTCAGCAGTCAACAGTCAACAATGCCCCATGCCCCATGCCCCATGCCCCATGCCCCATGCCCCATGCCCCATGCCCCATGCCCCATGCCCCATGCC
>NZ_JAUBPT010000060.1:0-19987 GCF_036700905.1 Microcoleus sp. S13_C3
TAAGTATTTTTACTTATTCATTCGGGCCTAGCAATGTACTATACTATGTAGTGTTATTGAAGTGCGGAGTGTGGGCTCAAAACCAACAAACACAAAAAAACCGCTGCTCTTCAATTGGAACCTGACGTGCAACGGCTTTTTGAAACTTATAAACGTTCAACCTGTCCAGAGGACGGGCTAAATCCATGTATTCAAATGATACATCAAATTCTGCATTTCCAAAATTTAATCCTTGCATCCGCAAGCACCTGACTGAATGGGTTGAAGGCTCAGCGGTATCAGAAGCGATCGCCTCCCTCAACATCGAATCGCTGACGGCAAAAGAACTTAACGAACGCATCCGTCCAAAGGAACCCATTAAAACGGGGGGCTGGTGGTGTCAAGGTGTCCAGTGGAAAACTGGTGAACGAGCTGGCAACTGGTACGGGCAAGGCAAACCAGACAAACCACACCAGCCAGAAGGTTCTAAACCGCGCAAATACCTCACAGGTAGTGGCATGGAACCCGATGCCATCTTCTTGGCGATGCCAGATAAGGATTACTGGCTCAAAGTTTGGAACAACAAATCTATTCCCCGTCACTGGACTGAGGGAACCAAGAAAGCAGGAGCCGGGTTGAGCATTGACTTTGCCACCATTGCCCTAACAGGTGTGTGGAACTGGGGGAAAGACGGAAAACTAGCGCCCTTTGTAGAAGAGTGGGCGCAACCTGGAACCGTTCACTACATAGACTTTGACTCCGACTATGCAGCCAACCAATCTTGCCGTGCAGCCATTCTGAAGTTTGGCCGCTTGTTAGTTGAGCGTGGCTGTGAGGTGCACATCACTGTTTGGGATACCCAATTCAAAGGGATGGATGATTTCATCAAAGCTAAGGGTGATGAGGCATTCAAGGAGGCTGTAGCAAGCGCGCCAACCCTAGACAAATGGGAGAAGCAGCTTAAAAAAGGCGATCGCAAAAATGACCCTTCAAACCCTAATATTTCTTTAACTCCTCACCCGCGTACGCGAGAAGAAGTAGTATGCCAGAAGTATGACAGTAGTGTAGGTGACTACATTCCAGACACAGCACCGACCGCACTGCAAAATTTCGTACAGAAGGCAGAGGCTGCACTTTACTCAGACGGTCACTGGAAATCTATTGGAGGTCAGCTTTATCAATATGTCGGCAGTCACTACGAACTGCGATCGGAATCCGAGGAAAAGCGTCGTATCGGTGACTGGCTCAATACCTACGCGGAAAAAGTAAAGGGTGTTTGGGTCAACAACCGAGCCAAGTCTAGTAACGTCGCTGAGGTTCTCAACTGGGTTGTGAATCGGAATGCGGTTGACCCAAACAAGATAAATCCTGACGGTTTGAACTGCTCTAACGGGGTAGTGAGGATTAATCCTGATGGCTCCCATTCGCTTGTGCCACATGACCCTAGCCAGGTCTATACCTACGTCGGGAGCAAGTATGACCCTGATGTTGATAGCGCCGATTGCGATCGCCTTTTGGAGTGTCTTGAGCCGGCACAGCGCGAGATATTTCTGCGGACTGCTGCTGCTGCGTTGAATCTGAAGCTGGTGCGGTCAAAGCTGACTGGTAAGGGAGTCAAAGGTTTGCTGTGCTACGGCGAGGGGTCTAACGGCAAAGATACGTTGCGGGCTGTGTTGGCCGCTGTCTTTGGGCGGGGTATGACTGGGAAATCGCTGTCAGACTTCAAGGCTTACGACGGTGGACGTAAATTTGCACTGGCTACGATTGAGGGCGGTGTCTGTAACTGGGCTTCTGAGAATGCTTCAAATGTGAGTCTTGACGCTCTTCAAAGTCTTAAGCAGTTCATCACGGGCGACCCGATTGATATTGAGCGCAAGGGCAAGGACAGCTATGAGTACAAGCCGACGGCTATCTTTTTGGCTAACTGCAATAAGCTACCGTCTATCACCGGGGGGACAGCTGCTATTGATGACCGCTACGGCATCCTGAGCTTTAAGAAAACTTACAAGCGTGGCGCTGTCGCGTCTCAGGGAGAGTTAGAAGCTGACCCGCGTTTTAAGGATGACCCAGACTTTATTCTGGAGCGGATTGCGCCGGCGATGCTCAACAAGATGTTGGAGCGGATGCCGCTGTTGTTGGCTGAGGGTATTGACTACAACGCAACCCGTGAGGCGATGCGGGAAGCTCAGGAAGAAAGCCGGCATCTTTGGCAGTTTGCCCGCGAGGTTGGTTTGGAGGTTCAGGCTGGTGGACGTGTTTGGGTTCAAGACTTGTGGCAGCAGTTGCAGGACTGGTATGAGGATGCGGGGATTTTAGAAAAAGAGTCCAACAATAATAAGGAGAAGCTGGTTTGGAATAAACTTTCCAATAAGTACGATGCCCCCGTGAAGGCTGTAAACCAATTGTATTCAAGGTTGTGTGAGATTTTCCCTAAAGTACAAATTCACCGATATAACGGGCGTGACGAAATAGAACGAAGGGGACAAAAATACTTGCTGGGAATCAACTTCGTGCAAAGTTCCACAAGAACTCACAAAACTGGGTTGCCAGAGTTGCCAGTAGACACAGCAAGGGATACAGGGTTGCCAAGTGAGTTGCCAAGTAAGTTGGCCAAAAATACTGGCAACCCAGTTGGCAACCCACAAACCCTTACACAGAGCGCTGGCAACTCTGGCAACCCAGTTTCCTCACCTTTTGCGGAAGTGTGTAATTTACTTTCTCAACTTACCGACAGCGAGCGGCAAAAGTTGGTGGAAATGCTAAGTCAGCCCACAAGCGTAAAAGCCGAGACTCAGCCCAAGACCGTACCCGCCAAGAAAGGCCTGCGAGTCCGTTACGTCGGGACAAAATACGCTGAACAGTTAGCGGACGTAGAGTTGGTGGTGGATGCAATCGACAAATACAGGCAGATTACTTGCGTAAAGCCCGACGGAAGTTTTACCACATGGCTTGACCCCAAACACTTGGAAATCGCCGACTAACGGCTAAATCTCGCCCACAACAACCACCAGTGAAAGTTACCCAAAAGTTTATGTAACCCCACTGGTGGCGGCTATTTTTCCGAAGTTCCGACGGAGCCTATGCACTTTGGCGGAGCTTACTAGCGGAACTTCGGAAAAATCCCGCTAGAGATGGAAGAAATCAAATCAGTCTCAAGCTTCGTTTTTTAGCAGATTTTAGTTCTGCTTTTAAACTTTCAATCTCAGTGCGTAATTGATTATTTTGACAAGTCAAAGCATGAACACAAAAACGCAAATAATGTAGCTTCATGGTTTTGGAACCATCAAAATCTTTGGAATCTTCATCCTCAAAAGAATAAAACGGGGGAGAGAAATATTCCTGACCATCAAGATATCGAGCAATCTCTAGCAGTTGGTCAGCCAAGGAAAT
The DNA here is from genome assembly GCF_036700905.1 of Microcoleus sp. S13_C3. Classification (NCBI taxonomy): domain Bacteria; kingdom Bacillati; phylum Cyanobacteriota; class Cyanophyceae; order Oscillatoriales; family Microcoleaceae; genus Microcoleus; species Microcoleus sp. S13_C3. The sequence goes on from NZ_JAUBPT010000060.1 coordinate 3,370, forward strand.
TGGTACTCTAATAGCCTTAACTGCGGTTGTAGACCATGTGGAAGGGCGACCAGACCCTATTCGCCTTCCACCGCGTCCAGGGGGCTTAACTGATTTAATCATGAAATCAAAGAAAATATTGATTAATTTTATCGATTCAAAAATGGCTGTATCCCAAGCAGATAGAGCCTTCTAATCTATTAATTTATCATTATATCATTATTTTTCTTAGTTATACCGGGTATTACTCACCCCGGTTGGCCTGCGGCGCTTTAAACTCTGACTGTCGCGGCCGGGGGGGCGGGCCATAACCCGGCTCCCCCCCCGGCCCACGTTTTCATGTCTACAACTTTTGTAGACAATATGTTGACACTGTAGACAGTTATCAGTTATTGTAGACAAATACTGTATACAGGTGTCTACAATGAGTCAAAGTCAAGTCGTATCATTCAGAGCTTCCGGTCACTTCCTGAACTGGATAGAAGCTCAGAGGCTAGAGGGTGAGTCGGTAAGTCAAGCCGCACAACGCATTCTCAAGGAAGTCTCAGGCACGTCTACAACGGTGTCTACAGTGTCTACAGTAAACAACGATACTGTGTCTACAATGTGTACAACTTTGTCTACACGAAGCAATGATAGCGTCGTGTCTACAGATATTGTAGACATTGTAGACAAGGCTGTAAATTCAAGTCTTAACCCCGTGATGGAGCGTATGGCCGCCATTGAGGAACGGCTGGGAAAATTGAGTGCCTGAGCGATGGCAACGATGAATCGCTCAGGCAGGAATTGAAAGCGGCCAACAAGCAACTTACAGAATGGGATGCAGAACTGAATCAGTTACACGAGCGCAACGGCGATTTAGGACTGAAGGTGCAGATGTTAGAGCAAGAGCTCAAGGAAGCACGGCGCGATCGAGAGGAAAATAAAAACTCAGCTCCGACTGTCACAGAATTTCCAGAGCCAGCCGACTTACTCAACCAGTTGAAAGCCAGGCGCAAAAAGTCCGGGGCAAGCTTGGCGGATATAGAGGTGGTTTTGGAAATACTCGACCACTCTCAAGAGCGGAACTGAGCGAAAGATGAGCGGAAAACAGAGCTCTTGCTGGGGCAATAAGTCTGAAACCATTGACTCACAAAGGATTGAATTTCATGGGGGCGGAGGGACTTGAACCCACACGACCGTTTCGGGTCAACGGATTTTAAGTCCGTAGCGTCTACCATTCCGCCACGCCCCCCTTTGGTCAAGCTGCTGTGGTTTTGAGCCACTAAGAGCAACAGCCTTTTATTCTACAGGCAAAACCCCAATTTACGCAACCCCTAATCAAAAAATTCCCAAAAGTCGCGCTGGCTCTCCCCAAGCGGTACAATAGTTAACCAGCTAACGGAGCGTGTCAACCGACTACCCGTGTTATTATTCGTCTAGAGCAAAAAATGTATATTACCTTACTGCTTTACGCCGTCTTGGCAGGAGCCTACCTCCTGGTAGTACCCGCGGCCACCTACGCTTACCTGAACAGCCGCTGGTACGTGGCCACCTCTTTTGAGCGCGGCTTCATGTACTTCTTGATGTTCTTCTTCTTCCCAGGTATGTTTCTCCTAGCTCCATTTTTGAATTTTCGGCCCAAACGGCGGCAGATAGAAGCATAAATGCGACGTATTGACGTAATTGGAATCAGTGTCGGCTTTTTTGTAGCAGGTGGGTTTGTCTACTTGCTACTGCAATTTGCCGGACTCGACAGCATGAATGCAGGGATTTGGAGTCAGTTATTTTTGGTCGCCGGCTTGATTGGCTGGCTGGTGACTTATTTATTTCGAGCACTGACTCAAAATATGACCTACAGCCAGCAATTGCAAGACTACAAAGAAGCTGTCTTGCAGAAGCAGCTAGATGCACTCACTCCTGAAGAATTAGCCAAACTTCAAGCCGAAATTGAGCAGGAAAAAGATAATTAGTTATTAGTCATTAGTCATTAGTCATTAGTTATTAGTCATTAGCAATAAACGGTGAAATAAAGACTGCCGACTAAAAGCTAAGGAAGATGAATATAGACCGCCAAGTAATGATTGCTGACTAATGACTAATGACCGCTGACTAATGACCAATGACTGATGACTAATGACCAATGACTAATGACTGATGACCAATGACTAATGACTAATGACCAATGACTGATGACTAATAACTAATGACTATTTCTAATTGTTTTGAAACGTTACGCAAGAACCACCAATGTGCATTGATTCCTTTTATTACTGCTGGCGACCCAGACTTGGAGACAACGGCTAAAGCACTGCAAATTTTGGATGACAACGGTGCAGACGCGATCGAGCTTGGTGTTCCATATTCTGACCCGCTAGCTGACGGGCCGGTGATTCAAGCTGCTGCTACAAGGGCTCTACAGCGGGGAACGCGGTTAGATTCGGTGCTGGAAATGGTAGCGAAAGTTAGTCCGAATTTGCGATCGCCCATCATTCTCTTCACATACTACAACCCGATTTTGTACCGAGGTATAGAAACCTTCTTGCAGCAAATCAAAAGTGCTGGAGTTCAGGGATTGGTTGTACCAGACTTGCCCTTAGAAGAAGCCGACAGTCTCATCCAACCTGCCAACAAATTAGGGATTGAACTAACATTATTAGTTGCTCCGACAAGTCCCAAAAGTCGTATAGAAGCGATCGCTCGTCAGTCTCAAGGATTTATTTACTTAGTCAGTGTGACGGGGGTTACGGGAGTACGCGAAGGCTTAGAAACGAGAGCAAAAGAGTTGCTGCAAGAACTTCGCGCCGTCACCGACAAACCCATCGGCGTCGGGTTTGGTATATCGAAACCCGAACACGCTCGCCAAGTGAAAGAATGGGGTGCAGATGCTGCGATTGTTGGTAGTGCTTTTGTCAAACGCTTGGCCGAAGGAACTCCAGAACAGGGTTTAGAGGCGATCGGCGAATTCTGCAAAAGTCTAAAAACAGCGATTCAAAATGCTTAGTAAGTGTGCACATACTTTCAGCCATTAGACAGATGTGTGCGATCGGGATAGGCCACGACAATTGCGATTAAAGACCTTGTTGTACTTGAGATCATACATCCACTGCCTTCTGGTTCCTGACCGGAAGGTTTTTTTTTGAACTTAAAAGGCAAAACATCTCAACCTAGTGCGCGCACAGAGAACCAAACAGCCATGTAGGGAAACGACATTGCCTTGTCCGGTGCGGGATGCTGCGACTTTTAATAATAGGTAGAAGATTGAGGATTGTCCATTCCTTCTTCCTGATTGCTGATTTCTATCCGCTCGCCAAGCCGAAGAGCCTTCTTCCTTCTTCCTTCTCCCTTCTCCCTTCTTATTTCTTCCTTCTTCCTTCCTTCTTCCTTCTACTATAACTTAAGGAATGTAACTTGGGATAGATGAAAAGCTGCGGTTTCTATTCGTATACTTAAAAAAGTGTTTAAGTGCCTAATTTGGTAAGGCTAGACATCTACAAAGCCACAAAGCATTTGAGCATCTCACAATAGAAAGGAGCATTTTTATGAAGAGACTAACTGCATTTCTGAAAAAAATTCGAGCTGTACAAATCTTAACAGTTTTTCTGGCTGGCATTTTAGTATTAGTGAGTACAGCCTGCAGCGGCCCTGGTGTGGCGGCAGGAAAAACGGATGTGATGCCAGGAAAAGCTGATGCGAGGGTAGGAAAAACAGCCGACCAAATTAGAGAAGAAGTGCCGACCGGGGCTGTAACGTCCGAATTCAAAGGCGGCATGAACGACTACCCCGATGTCGATCCCAGAAACAAAAAGCTTACAACACAAGAAGCAAAAGCTCAGCTTCTCAAAGAGGAAGCGCAGCACCGCATCGATACCAAATCTAGCAACAATGTAGGCGAAAATGTACGGCGGGTAGCGGATGACGCGCCTGAGAAACTAGGCCAAATTGGGGACAAGGTGAAGGAAGATGCTCGCACCGCCCAGCGCAAAGCTGATAACTTTGGCGACAAAACCAAACAAGGCTTTTCTAATCTTAAAGAAAACACTCGCGATGGCTTGAAGGGAGCAAAAGATATTGTTAAAGAAGCCACGCAGGGAGCAAAAGAAAGAGTATCAGAGGGTACTGAGTCTCTGAGATATAATACCGCCGGCGGTCAAGAAAATATCAATGATGCAGCACGAGATGCAAGATAGAATACTCAAGATGCCTCAGACAATATTTGCTAGAAAGTGAATCTAGATATTGACTGACCTCAACGAGCGGCAAAAAGAGCGACAGACGACTAATCTCAAATAACGCTGTTTCCTTCTCTGGAAGCTACATTCCGACAGGGGTTTTAACCCCTGTCGGAATCTAGGTAAAGTCAATCGATTTTAGATTTTAGATTTTAGATTTTAGATTAAAGGATTGAAGCCTTGACCCCACGGATAAATTAGGGGACAAGTTGATCGGATACAGGTTTTTTATTTCTGGACGGATGAATCCGGGGGCTTGTATCCTGGATGCTTTCGGTCAATCGATTTTAGATTTTAGATTTTAGATTTTAGATTTTAGATTAAAGAATTGAAGCTTTGACCCCACGGATAAATTCGGGGGACTGGAATGCCACTGCTTTCACGACGGATTTTTTATAATTTCTATAGAGTATATTTGGACTTTTTAAGGTAGTAAGTTTTTGATCGGCTTGGCGGAAATTTGGGCGATCGCGCTATATTAAATTCACTTAATTAGCAATTGTATTTTTCAAGACATGATAAGGCAGCGTTTCTACCGTATTACGCCTTCATTGAATCGCAGTTGAGATTAACAGCAGAAACTTATACGTAAGTAAAAAGCTTTAATCCCGATCGCCCAAGTATAAAATGTTGTTCATTAACAGATAATTGGAATTTGGGATCGACCGCTAGAAAATTATGGTATTTATGCCCTAAGATAGATACACTAAGTTTTGTCACGTTAATGTCTGGGTGGAGGCCCGCCGATATGGACGCAATAGTAGATAGAGTAGATTGGACTACGGTAATACCGAGGTATCGCCCGATCGCGCACTTGTACACAGATTCTCGATCGGCTATCGATCCGTTCGTGCGCGAGAAAGACCGACAACCCGCCGCTAAAATTCTCAAACCTACGTCGTGGTGGCGGAGGATTTCCGGGACGCGGTGCTGCCCCAATCGAATAAAGTTGCATTAGCGACCGTTAATTGCATCGGGAGAAATAGTCCTCAACCGAACAGACATTCTCGACGAACTTGAACGCAGACCGGTTATTTACAAATACATTAAACATTCCAATATTTCAATTAATCTAGACTGTTATCTGCCCGATGGAGGTGTATAAATTTTAGCAAAAAGAGGCCACGGATTCGGGATATATTCGAGCCGTAATCCGCCGCCAATCGACAGGGGAAATGGAGGCAAACCTTATCTTGGGAATTCTGTTTTGATGCTAGTAACGATGATGCACGACTTTTATGATGCGCTGGCCGATTTGGCACTCTATGCAGAGGCCGCACCGGCGGAGCGCCAACAAATCCTTGAGCGCGTTGGGGCTAGTCAGAAAAAACTCCAAGAATTCGCGCACCATACGCCGATCAATTACCAACACAAGTTCGATCTGGTTGAGGCCGAATTGCTCGGCGTTTTGGGACAGACAGCAGAAGCAATGGAACTGTACGATCGAGCTATTACCGGAGCTAAAGCTCACGAATATGTCAATGAAGAAGCTCTTGCCTGCGAACTCGCTGCTAAGTTTTACCTGTCATTGGGAAGAGAAAAAATTGCCAGAATCTACATGATAGATGCCTATGATTGCTATGTCCGCTGGGGAGATCGAGCCAAAATTGATGACTTAGAAAAACGTTATCCTCAATTATTAAAACCGATTTTAGAACCCGCAAAACTCCCTGTACATCCCTTAGCAAATTTTCCAACACCTGCTGGGCAAAATCAATCGCTTCATCCATCCATTCATCCATCCATTCCTCCGTCTGTTTCGGCGAGCGTCTCAGATTTCGGGAATTTTTCAACACTGCTAAAAGCTTGTCAAGGGCTCTCTAGTGAAAGAGAACTCGATCGACTGATTGCCAAACTGATGCAACTGGCGATGAAAAATACAGCAGCTAACAAAGGGGCGCTGATTTTGCCAAACGGCAATCAATGGGAAATCGCGGCTACAAGCGCGATCGACAATTCGGGACTCGAATGGGCGATCGACTTATCATCGGCAAAACTCGATGAAAACAGCGATATCTTGCCCCTCACAATTGTTGACTGCGTTAAAAATTTATTGAAACCTGTGATTGTTCGGGATCTCGCTCAACAACGTGATTGGGATTCCGACTCCTACATCCTCAAATACCAACCGCAGAGCCTGTTGTGTTGGCCGATTCTCGATCGAGGCAACTTAGTCGGCATTTTGTATCTGGAAAACCGCTTAACCGCAAAAGTTTTTACCCGCGATCGCCTGCAACTTCTCAATCTCCTGTGTTCCCAGGCAGCCATCTGTTTGCAAAATGCTCTACTCTATAAAAAATATCAGGATTACAACCTACAATTAGAGCGATCGCTAGTAAAAATTAGTCGAACCGAAGCTCAGCTTGCAGATCAGAAAACAATGCTCCAAGCGATTCTTGATGTCGCTCCGATTTGGATTTGGATGGTGAATCTCAGTGGTAAAGTACAGTTTTTGAACAAGACATTTTCTCAAGATGTGGGCGTGTCTCTGAGCGATTTCCTAGCTGTCGATCATTATAAAGATATACTGGGGGAGAATGCAGCGGGCTGTCTGGCTTCCGATGCCGCCTGCCTTGCTCAAGATTTGCCGCATTACTCCAGCGAAATTCTCAGACTTGTTGACGGCAAACTACACGATTTAGAAATCACGAAAGTGCAGTTAAAAAATTCCCTGGGCGAGACAATCGGGATTATTGGTTTGGCTGTGGATGCCACTGAGCGCAAGCGAGCAGCCGAACTTTTGCAAGAGCAAAATCAACAGCTAGAAAGAACTTTAAAAAATTTACAACAAGCACAACTGCAAATCGTGCAAAGTGAGAAAATGTCTGCCTTGGGTAATTTAGTCGCCGGAGTCGCCCACGAAATTAACAATCCGATTGGGTTTATTTCTGGGAATTTAAGCGAAGGTAAGAGGAGTTTGGAAGATGTTATCGAACACTTAGAATTGTATCGCTCCGGTGCATCGCAATCGGAAATAGCCGACCACGCCGAAGAGATAGACCTCGATTATCTTTTGGAAGATTTACCGAAGATGATTGATTCAATGCAACTTGGGTGCGAGCGCATTTGCAGCATCAGCAACAGTTTGCGTACCTTCTCCCGAGGCGACAAAGACTACAAAGTTCCTTTTAATATTCACGAAGGCATTGATAGCGCTATTTTAATTTTGAAACACCGTCTCAAAGCAAACGAACACCGCCCGCAGATCGAAGTGATAACTAAATACGGCAATCTCCCTAAAATCGAATGTTTTCCCGGTCAATTGAATCAAGTTTTCATGAACCTGCTTGCCAATGCGATCGATGCCTTAGAAGAGTCAAATATAGGACGCACTTTTAGCGAAATTACCGCCAATCCCAACCGCATCACGATTTCCACGGATCTAGTCAGCGAAGGGTACATTAAAATTAAAATTGCTGATAACGGCACCGGAATCAAAGAGGAAATTAAACAGCAGATATTCGACCATTTGTTCACGACGAAAGGTGTCGGAAAGGGAACTGGATTGGGGTTGACAATTGTCCACCAGATTGCGGTAGAGAAACATGGCGGAAGCATTGAGGTGAAGGGAGAGCTTGGAGTTGGCACTGAGTTTGCGATCGTTTTGCCTGTGAAGGGAGAAATTTGAATTAAAATTTAATGTTTTTTGGGCGATCGCGTAATAAGATATACTGACTTTTATTGGGGTCTTTTTTTGGCAGCCTTGACATACCCCTGTTCTGTCACTTTCGGCATAAAATAATCCGGGATGCTTAGAGCATAAGACTTTTATCAAAAATCTTGATTTCCGCCATTCTGTTAGAAAATAAACGCTCAAATCTCCGCTCTATGTACAGTTAAAAATTTGGCTCTCACTTTTATTTTCCCAGAGTGACAGAATATGGGGACTTAATGAACCGGGAATTTGCTGTATTTTAGACCTCCTATAAGTGAGTGCGTAACCCATTTTTATTTGGGAGATGTCTATTATACAAAAAAAATTAATCACCAAGGCTTCCCCTACAAAAAATTATCTTAAATTTAACCAATCTTGAATTTCTTGCGCTAACCAAGCCGCCTCCACCTCTTTCAACTCTGTTGCTAAAACATAAAAGTAAGTTCCCCTATCGTTACCTGAACGAATCCTGATTTGATTTCCCTGAGTCATGGTATATATAAAAGTACCCAAAATTTCCGAAATTTCCCCAGTTTGTTGTGAAGAAGTCCAACCAAATATCTGATGTTCCAGTTTAAAGTAGTTCCGGTTAAATGTAATTTTATTACCCTGACCCACAATTTTAACTAAGATACTTGCTATAATCGTAAACAATCCTAATCCAATAGCTACTATAATCGTAAACAATCCTAATCCAATAGCTAAATTTACTTGTATAAAAAATAATAAAGGTATTGGCCCCAGTAGCAGTAAAAATAATATTCCTCTAACAGAAACTGAAAAAGGCTTTCTGACTAAACTAGACGGAATTTTAATGTTTAACTCCGTCGCTGATTTGCTAACTTGAATGCGACTGTGAGGTGGTTTGGCAATTTTCCTCACAGTCTCAATTTGAAGATTAGCCCCTTGTATGTTTCCCGATTTCAAAGCTGCTAAAGCCTCTCTAGCCTCGCTGAAACGCTTTTCTAACGCGATTTCCGTCATCTTCTCAATCCAGCTTACCAAACTAGGACTCACACTCACGCGATCGCTAAACTGAATCCGAGAATCTTTCTGTGGCAAATCCGCAGGAGTCGCCCCCGTTAACAAATGAATTAAAGTAGCTCCCAAAGCATACAAATCGGAAGCCGGAACCGCCCGGCCCCAAAACTGTTCTAACGGTGCATAGCCACTCGTTCCTACCACTGTAAACGTTACGCCTGTCACCGCCGCTTGAGCTTGCACAGCGCCAAAATCTACTAGATAAACGTGCCTATCTTTGCCCCAAATTAAATTACTCGGCTTAATATCTCGGTGCAAAACCGGGGGACTTAATCCATGCAAATAAATTAAAATTTCCAGCACTTCCGTGGCAATTTTTTGCACGTTTTTCTCGGAAAATCGCTTGCCTTTTTCTAACAATTCCTGAATTGAAAATCCCGGAATATAATCTTGCACTAATCCAAACCAAGGCAATCCTGCTCCCGCTTCCCGTTCAAGGGAAAAATAATCTCGATAGCAAGGAATGCGGGGATGATTTAGCGCCTGCAAAACTTGTGCTTCTCGTTCAAAAAGCTTGAGTTCTTCCCACTGCATTTCCGGGCTAAAAGCTAACATTTTCAGCGTCACCTGTTCTTGAGACTCTAAATCTACTGCTAGCCAAGTTTGATGACCGGCCGCTGTGCGTCCTAAACGCTGTTGCAATTGATAACGTTCTTGTAAAATTTTTCCTGAATCTAACACAGCATTGCCCTCTTTTTTTAAATTATATGAAATTTCCTTAAGTATTAAATGATTTATTTGGCCGAGAGCGTTAAATGGCTAGTACAAGTAATTATCCGTGGATTTCTCCATTCGGCATAATTGTACCGCGCCACTGAGCACCCCCTAAATTAGCAGTGCTCAAATCTGCCCTAATCAAAATTGTGCGGTGCAAAATTGCCTCCCGCAAATCTGTTCTAGCCAGGTAAGCATCAGTCAGATCAGCTTCACTCAAATTTGCCTGATTCAAATTAGCTCGACTCAAATCAGCCCTCACCAAGTTAGCTCGACTCAAGTCAGCCATAACTAAATTAGCATTGCTCAACTTAACATCAGGAAGAAATGCTCCCCGCAAGTTAGCGCCAGCGAATTCGGCATCAATTAACACAGCTCTTTCCAACTTAGCATTTGTCATTACAGCCCAGGAAAAATTTGTTTCTACCAAAGTTGCTTCAGTCAAAAATATGCCATCTAAAATAGCTTCGCTCAAATTCGCCTGAGTCAGATTTGCTTCCCCCAGAGATGCTTCTGTCAAATTCGCGTGACTGAGATTAGCTTTAGTCAAATCGGCACCTTGCAAATTGACGCCCCGCAAATCGGCACCTTGCAAATTTGTACCCCGCAAATTTGCACCCTCAAAAATCCGTACCTCCTTCCGCAAATTTGCACCACGCAAGCACGCCCCGCGCAAATCTGCACCTTGCAAATTCACACCTCGCATATCTGCATCGCTCAAATTTGCATCAATAAAAACTGCCAAAGAGATGTTGGCTTTGCGAAAGTCTGCACCTTGCAAAGTCGCTCCGTGGAAGTCTGCATCAGACAAATTTGCTCCGCTCAAGTTCGCTTGATTTAAGTTAGCACCGCACAGCTTTGCATTAGTTAAATTTGCGCGCTGAAGGTTAATTCTGCTCAGGTACGACATCGCTAAGTTTGCACCCCAGAGGTCAGCATTACTTAAATTGACGCCAATTAAATCGGCACCGCTCAGGTATACCCCTCTGAGATTCATACCTTGAAAATCTAGTTCTCCTGATGTATATCGCCTTAAAATTTCGCTGGCATTCATATTTTTTTTGTTGTTAATTAGGTACAATCTGCTATTTCTAGACTGCTTAAATTTCTGTTCGCGCAGGCGGACTTAGTTTTTGTAGCGCCAGACTTGAGTCTGAGAAATTTGATGAAATTTCTTGAATTTCAGTTGACGCAGGCCGACTTAGTTTGTGTCACCCCAGACTTGAGTCGAGCGTTTAATGAGTTTGATTGACAAATTCTTGAGTCCAAAAGACTGTTTTGTTGCCTAACTGTCGCCCGTGAATTTTCACATGAGTAAGATATTTGGATTTTAAAGTACACAGTTTTTTGTGAATGTAGGTAGCTGTAGCCTGTTGGTTTGGTACTTCAGCCGACTCCAGAATCACATGGAGCCAACCGTCTTTAAATCCTACTGTAGCAGCAATTCCTTTAGGCTGTAGCAATTGATTAATCAATTGGGCGATCGCCTTTGGTTTGCCTTGCTTGGCCATTTCCAGAAGCTGATACTGATTTGCTTTATGGCTAGAGTTTTCCTGCGGGATGTCTGAAATATTGTCAACCAGATTTTCTGTGATTTCCGAAGGATATTTCCCGCTTTCTTTTGACTCCAATTCAATCAAGATTTCCAGCAATTTATCGGTAAACTTCTGAACTTTTCCTACATACTCTCTGAGATTTTTATATTTCCAGTACAAACGCTCCTCTACACTTCCCGTAGAAAATTTTCCGTTCAAAGCAGCTTCTAACTGGGTGAATATATTTTCTATTTGCGCCGTTGCGGAGTTAGCACTTTGACTGACTAATTCTGTCATTTCTTCTTCCAATCCCAACTTTCGTTTGATGGAATCGCTAATATTTATAATAACAGGAGCCGCCGGTTCTAAAATTTCGATAATAGTCGGCATTTCTGCAACGGGGAAGGTTTCTACGATTTCCTGTCGGAACTCGGTAGCATAATTATTGCTGGTTTCGGGTTCTTTAAACGGTAGATTTTCTGCCGTGTCAGGCACTAAGTAACTCTTTTGAGGGTCATAATGATAATGAGGTGGAGCAGCTTGAAGGATGTGAGTAATCTCGCCTGGATCAAAATAATCGGTGCGCCTGTCCACCATCTCGCTCTCTTCATAAACACTGTTGTTTAAATGTGTCTGATCGTAATCTTCACTAGCCGAAGATTCGGCTTCATAAGATTCTTCCTGTTGCATTTTTGCGTAACAAGGATTCATCGCTTTGATGATTACGCTAGCAGCTTGATCGTTTTCATCTCTGTTGTCGAGATTGCTAGCAGTTCTGTATAAATGAGATTCCAGTTCGCCTAGGCTGCCACAGACATTAAACAGTTGTCGCAGCAGAGTGTCAAGTTCTTGAGTTTTCAGCAGTAGCCAGTCGCGATCGCTAAAAGTGAAATCGTGATAAAGACTCGAAAAAATTAGGATTTTCGCCCTCAGCGGATTTGTTTGCTGCAAAATTTTTTGTCTGACATCAAATAAAGGGCCGGGGTTTCTTGTCCTTTCTTCGCTGCTGGGTATTTCCGAACTAAAGTGCTCTTCAAATGCGGGAGCTTCCTGACCGCCAAAACTAGATATGTTTACTTCTAATTTGGTGAAGTCTTCAAATTCATACAGCCTGCTAAGTTGACAGACTATGAGGTCTGCTACTAAAGCATACTCGGTTTTTTTATTAACCTTAGAGACTATACTGTTTAAAACTGCTTCAATATCTTCTAACCTGCTGTATTTGGCGCACAGTTCTTCGATTAAAATCCTTACATCGGCGCTGGCGAGTTGGGCCGGGTCGTTTTCCCAGAACTCTTTACAAGCAAAAAATATTATTTTTTTAATGCGCGAGATATTCACGTCTTGTTCTAATTCGCGAACAACTTCATCTAAAATAGATAAAGCTTTCATAGTTTTCCTCCCATAAAAATACCCTGTCAACACTCAGCAAGAAATAATACAATTATACCACATTTGATAAATGCAAGACTTTGATGCGATCGTAATTGGCAGCGGTATTGGGGGCTTAGTCGCAGGCTCGATGCTAGCTCGCTACGGCAAGCAGGTGCTCGTCTGCGAGAGCCACGTCATAGCGGGCGGGGCAGCTCACAGCTTTTCGCGCCGGGGATTTCACTTTGATTCGGGGCCTTCTTTTTATTGCGGTTTGACTGACCCGGGGTCGTTCAATCCTTTGCGGCAAGTTTTTGATGTTTTGGAGGAATCGATCGCAGCAATTTCCTACGATCCGCTGGGGCATTACCATTTTCCAGAGGGGAGTTTACCGATTTATGCTGATGCGAGAAGTTACTTAAATGCTGTCGCTAAGTTCGCACCGCAAGGTGCTGTAGAATTACAGCAATTTCAACAAAATTTATTAGTTTTGTATGAAGCTTTGCGTGGAATTCCGGCTTTAGCGCTGAGATCCGACTGGCAGTTGATACCTGTTTTGCTGTCTCGGTACTCGCCTGCTTTGCTGAAGCTGTTGCCGCTAGTAGGTGCGATCGCGGGTTCAGCAGGTTCCTTGATGGATCGCGATGTGCGCGATCCTTGGGTGCGGCGTTTGATCGATTTGGAGTGCTTTTTGCTGTCGGGTTTGAAAGCGCACGGAACTGTCGCGCCGGAAATAGCTTTTATGATTGGCGAACGATCGCGCTGTGCGATCGAATATCCTGTAGGTGGCAGCGGTGCGATCGTCGATGCTTTAGTCAGAGGTTTGCAGCGCTGGGGAGGAAAGTTGCGCCTGGGAACTCCCGTCGAGCAAATATTAGTTGAATCCGGCAAAACCACAGGCGTTCGCTTGCAAAATGGCGAAGTTATCCGCGCCCCGATTGTCATTTCAAATGCCACCGTCTGGGATACTTATACAAAGTTACTGCGACCTGAAGATTTGCCCGAAAGCTACCGAAAAAACGCTTTGTCGATGCCAGCAGTAGACAGTTTCATGCACCTGCATTTAGGAATTAAAGCCGAAGGACTCGAGGGTTTAACAGGCCACCACGTCGTCGTTCACGACAGCAAGATTGACATTACATTACCCGGAAATACTTGCATGATTTCGATTCCTACAGTGTGGGATGCAACTCTCGCGCCGCCCGGACATCACACCATTCACGCTTATACATTGGAACCTTATGAAGGTTGGGAATATGGCGAATTGTATCAACAGAAAAAGCAAGAGCGATCGCAATCTCTGTTTCAAGCTTTAGAAAAAATTATACCCGATTTGCGATCGCGGATAGTCTTAGAGTCGATCGGCACACCGCTAACCCACGCCCGATTTTTACGCCGATATCAAGGAACTTACGGGCCTGCTATTGCCGCCGGAAAAGGCACATTTCCCGGCCCGCAAACACCAGTCAAAGGCTTGTATCGCGTGGGAGACAGCACCATGCCCGGAATTGGCGTGCCCGCTGTCGCAGCATCGGGTATTTTGTGCGCGAATACTTTGGTAAATTCCGATGTGACAGCACAATTTTTGTAAGCGAAGGAAGTTCGGCAACGGATTATGTAACGGATGTAACGGATGTAACGGATGTAACGGATGTAACGGATGTAACGGATGTAACGGATGTAACGGATGTAAAGGATAGAAGGAAGAAGGAAGAAGCAAGTTCGGCAACGGATTATGTAACGGATGTAACGGATGTCAGGGAGAAGGAAAAAGGAAGAAGGAAAAAGGAAGAAGGAAAATTAACTGGTTCCCTGCCTCTGGCTGGGAACCGAGATCCAGAGGCTCTGCCTCCCTGGCAAAAAAACAGGAGGCAGAGCAATAGTGAAATGCGTTCCCAGCCATAGCCAGGGAACGAGGAAAACGAGGAAAAAACTACTTTTTACAAAATCTGCCTGCTGCCAAAACTGATTATCCACCAGCGGCAAAAGCGCCCATAATTGCGATCGACAAAGCCAAACCTGGCAACAGCAGCAATCCTAACATCAAAGCATCGTGTGCGCTCATCACTTTCTCCTGATATTTACCTTAAATATTATACTCTATAAACCGCCATCTTGCCTCGACCTTAATAATTAATTAAAACCGACAGATAGATTCAGGATTGACAGGGCAAATTTTATTAACAATGGGATTACCGCGCAAGTCCAGTGTAGTTAACTTTTGCAACGATTGCAGGGAACTGATATCAGAGATTTGATTGTTGTACAAGTCTAGTAAAAATAAATTATTTAAAGCTTGCAGCGGGCTGCTATCCGAAATCGGATTGTTGAACAGATAAAGTTCAGTCAAATTAGTTAAGGATTTCAGCGGACTGATGTCTGATATTTGATTGTTACCGAGGTTGAGTTCAATTAAATTAGTGAGTGATGTCAAAGGACTTATATCTGATATTTGATTTTGGAATAAAACCAATTTGTTTAAGTTAGTTAGAGATTCCAACGGGGTAATGTCAGATATTTCATTTCCGAACAGAAAGAGCGTCGTCAGATTTTTTAAGGAAGCCAGCGGGGAGATATCCGATATTTTATTATTGTAAAGGTAGAGTGTCTGGAGTTCAGTTAAATTTGCCAGAGGAGCGAGATCGGAAATTTGATTGTTGTAGATAATCAGCGCATTTAACTTAGTTAAAGCTTTCACGGGACTGATGTCAGAAATTTTGTTGTCAAACAAGACAAGTGCGGTAAGATTAGTTAGACCTGCTAGGGGACTGATGTCTGAGATTTGATTGGTATCGAGAACGAGTATACTCAGATTTGTTAGAGATGAAAGCGGACGGATATCTGATATTTGATTGACATCTATAACCAGAGTTTTCAGGTTAGTTAAAGATTGCAGGGGAGCGATGTCAGATATTTGATTACTGCCGAGGATGAGATTAGTAAGTTGAGTGAAAGATGAGAGGGGGCTGATATCGGTAATTTGAAGATTTTTGAGGTTAAGTTCTTTTGTATTAGAAAGGAGTTCGTTGGCTCGATCACACTCGGAAGTCTCTGATATTTGCAACAGTATTTCTACCGTATGTTTGGCACCGGGAGAGATGTTTTCTTTCTGCTTGCACCAAGCCGAAAAGTTATTATAAGTTGTCATGGGCTGTGCTGCCTTAATCGATTTTAGATGGGATATTTGAAATTTTAGATATAGCGGTTCTCAAACGTGGTGAGGTATGGAGTGAGTCCTATGCCGATGCCCGATGCCCGATGCCCGATGCCCGATGCCCAATGAACACCTCATGTTACTGAGAAAGGCTATAACTATAGCAATTCTATTCCATTTGTGAATGAGATTTTTTTCGGGTTTTGAGAAATTTCCGCAAAAATTGTGTAAAGTAATCTTAACATCCTTAATTGCATTGCCTTCGCAGGAGCCAAGAGCCAACTATGACACCAGAACTAATTTTTAATGCCGGTAATCTGTTCGTTGTGCCTTTCTGGGCAATTATGATTTTATTACCAAACTGGGGAATTACCCGAAAAGTGATGAATTCCTTTATTCCGTTTGCAGTGCTCGCCGTTTTGTACATATATTTGTTTGGTAGCAGTCTGACTGCGGAAAATGCGGCTGCTTTGTCCAATCCTAAGTTAGCAGATATTGCTAAGTTTCTGGGGGAGGAAACGGCGGCGGCTACGGGATGGATACATTTTTTAGTGATGGACTTGTTTGTCGGGCGCTGGATTTATTGGGAAGGACAGCGGACAGGAGTTTGGACGGTTCATTCTTTGGCTTTGTGTTTTTTTGCGGGGCCGATGGGATTGCTTTCTCATATTGTAACTGCTTGGATTACTCAAAGGTTTTTTCCGAGTTCTGAAAGTCTTTCAGGGGCGGGTTCTGGAGCCAACCCCCAAGAAAATTGATGTATTGTGGAACGGGATCTCTGGCCCGTTTGTTCCTAAGAATGGTGCAAGATATCAATAACAATATAGATCGTAGCTAAACCCGCTCCTTGTATTTTGAAAGAGGTAGATGGCGGTTTAGCGTTGGGTGGGGGCGGGTTTATGAAATTATGGGTTTTAGGCAATTATTGTTGGTGAAACCCGCCCCTACAATCCTCGAT